>NZ_JAPDBM010000015.1:0-33616 GCF_027705265.1 Aeromonas sp. QDB11
CTACCTGAAGCAACACCGCTTATATACCCGCACACTTGGAATTATTTGAGTCTCTAAAAATGAGGGGATCTCTGAGGTTGCCCAGATAACAATCCAGCTCCCTTTATCAAATGGCGCAACTCAATCACTACAAATAATTCCCCTGCCTTAGCGCAGTCAACAACTCATCCACCAGCGCGGCGACCGGCTTGCCGGCGTTAAGCAGATGAATTTCCGGCTGCTCCGGCGCCTCGTAGGCGGAGTCGATACCGGTAAAGTTGCGAATTTCCCCCGCTCGCGCCTTCTTGTAGAGCCCCTTGGGGTCGCGCTCTTCACAGATGGCGAGCGGCGCATCCACAAACACCTCGACAAACTCCCCTTCACCCAAGAGACTCCGCACCAGCGCCCGCTCGGCACGAAATGGCGAGATAAAGGCGGTGAGTACGATAAGGCCCGCATCCACCATCAGTTTTGCCACTTCGCCCACCCGGCGGATATTCTCCTGCCGCGCGGCATCATCGAAACCGAGATCGCCACAGAGACCGTGGCGCACATTGTCCCCATCCAGCAGATAGGTGTGCTTGCCTTGTGCCGCCAGCGCCAGCTCCAGCGCCCCCGCCAGGGTCGATTTGCCCGCCCCCGACAGCCCGGTAAACCAGATCACCAGCGGTTTTTGCCCTTTCAATTCGGCCCGGCTCTGTTTGTCCACGGCATGCTTGTGCCACACGATATTGCTCATCCAATACTCCTTGATTGGCGCTCACGCCTCAAAACTTAAACTGTCCGAACCACGGGGAGCCGCCTCAAACTATCAGCCGACAACTTGCTGATGCCATGGCATTGCTCATCCCACACTCCTTGATTGGCGCTCACGCCTCAAAACTTAAACTGCCCGGAACCACGGGGAACCGCCTCGGACTATCAGCCGACAACGTGCTGATGCCATGGCATTGCTCACCCAACACGCCTTGATTGGCACTTACGCCTTAAAACGGGAACAGCAGGGGCACCATCACAATCACCCCGAGGCTATAGGCCAGCGAGACCGGCAGCGCCAGCTTGAGGTAGTCCGGCATCTTGTAGTTGCCTGCGGCATAGACCATCAGGTTGGTCTGGTAGCCGTAGGGCAGGATAAAGCTGGAGCTGGCCCCGAACAGCACCGCCAGAATAAACGGCATGGTCGAGACATCCATGCTGAGCGCCAGCTGGTAACCCATGGGAAAAGCCAGCGCCGCCGCCGCGTTATTGCTCATCAGCTCGGTCAGCACCAGCGTAAACACATAGATACCGATAAAGGCGATGATGGGGCTGGCACCGTTGAACTCCCCCATCAGCCAGTCGGCGATAAGCTTGGCCAGTCCGCTCTTTTCCAGCTGATCGGCGATGGCAAGCGCCCCACCCACCACCAGCCAGATATCCAGCGGAAAGCGGCGGCGGATCTCGTCCAGGGTCAAGATACGGGTAAGCAGCAGCGCCACCAGCATCAGCAGCAAGCCCTTGAACAGCGGCACCAGATCGAACACCGAGAGCGCCAGCACCCCGAGAAAACCCAACACCACGGCGGCGCTGCGCTTGCCATCGAGGCGGGTGGAGGCTTCCAGCCCGCTCACCACCACAAACTCCCGTCCCAGCGACTTGTTGCGGGCAAACTGGGGGCCCGGGGCCAGCAGCAGGGTATCACCAGCGTGCAGCTCAATCTGTCCGAGGCCGCCGGTGAGCTGGGTTTCGCCGCGGCGCACCGCCAATACCACCGCATCGAAGTGGGTACGAAACTCGGCATCCTTGATGGTCTGACCCACCAGCCGCGAGCTGTGGCTGACGATCACCTCCACCAGATGCTGGCCGTTGAGGCGGTGCTGGCCGTAGAGATCCAGCCCCTTCATCTCCTGCAACACGCCGACGCTCTCCACATCGCCGCAAAAGAGCAGCACGTCCCCTTCGTGCAGCTCGTGTTCCGGCTGCACCGGGCAGATCACCTGATCGCCCCGAATGATCTCCGCCAGATAAAGGCTTTTCAGGCTGCGCAGGCCGTTCTCCTTGACGCTGCGCCCCGCCAGCGGCGAACCGGCGCCCACCTTGGCCTCGAGAAAGTAGCCGGATTCGCGGCTCATCTCGGTATCCTGCTCCGGCAGGTGACGGGCAAACAGCAGCACGGCCACCAGACCGGTCAGCAAGGTGCCCGCCCCCACCATAAAGAAGTCGAACATGCCGAGCGGCGGCGCCCCCATCTTGATGAGGAAGCTGTTGACGATCAGGTTGGTGGAGGTGCCGATCAGGGTCAGCACCCCGCCAAAGGTGGCGGCAAAGCACATGGGCAGCAGCAGCCGCGACGGGGAGTGGTTGGGATTGCGTTTGACCGCCCCCAGCATGGAGGCCACCACGGCGGTGTTGTTGACGAAGGCCGACAGGAAGGCGGTGGAGAACCACACCTTCACCAGTACCTTGTTGAATGAACCCGTGCCCACCAGATTGGCGAACCAGCTCATGATGCGGGTCTTCTCCACCGCCAGCGACACCAGCAGCAACAGCACCAGCGTCAGCAGGGCACTGTTGGTGTAGCCCGCCACCACGGCATTGATATCCGCCAGCCCGCTCAGGTAGGTGATGAGCACGGCGCCCGAGAAGAGCAGCGCCGGGCGAAGTTTGCCCTGGATCAGCAGGGCCACGAGAGCAGCCAGCAGACCCAGCACCAGGGATTGTTGCCAGGTCATGGGCTTACTCCTTGCTTGTGTCGTTACCGATGGCAAGGGCTTGCCAGTGCGGGAAGTGCTTGCGCACCAGCGCGTTGAGCTCGATTTCAAACTCGCTGTAGTGCCCTTTTACCGCTTTCGCGGCCAAGCCCTCGACGATCATGCCGGCGCCGACAGTGACGTTGGTCAGCCGGTCGATCAGGATAAAGCTGCCGGTATCGCGGATCTCTTGATACGGGTCGAACGCCACCGGGTCGGTGAGGCTCAGCTCGCACAGGCCGATCTCGTTGAGCTTGAGCTCGCTTGCGGGCAACTCGTCGAGCTTGTTGATCTCGATGCGGTGGCGGATGGCCTCCACCTGACCGCGACTCTTCTTGGTGGCCAGCTTGACGTCGTAGACCCGACCCGGTTGCAGGGACTCCTCCCCCATCCAGACGATATGGGCCAGCAGGTTCTGGGTCACTTGCGGACGGTTGGCGGCATCCACCAGCAGATCGCCGCGGCTGATGTCGATCTCGTCGGCAAAGGTGACCGTGATGGCCTGACCCGGCAGGGCGTACTCCAGATCCCCGTCGAAGGTGACGATGCGGGTCACTGTGCTCTCTTTGCCAGACGGCAACACCGCCAGCTTGTCGCCCACCCGCAGGATGCCGGAAGCCAGCGTGCCCGCGAAGCCGCGAAAATCGAGGTTGGGGCGATTTACATACTGCACCGGCAGGCGCACCGGATGGCGCTCCAGCTCGCGCTCAACCTCGGCAGACTCCAGCAGAGCAAGCAGGGTTTCGCCTTCGTACCAAGCCAGCTTGTCGCTTTGGTTGACCACGTTGTCACCGTCCAGCGCCGAGACCGGCACGATATGGATGGTGTCGACACTGAGCTTTTTGGCGAACTCGCGGTAGTCGGCGCTGATGCGCTCGAACACCTCCTGACTGAACTCCACCAGATCCATCTTGTTGACCGCCACTACGAATTGCTTGATGCCAAGCAGGCTGGCAATAAAGCTGTGGCGGCGGGTCTGATCCAGCACGCCTTTGCGGGCGTCGATCAGGATGATGGCCAGATCGCAGGTGGAGGCGCCGGTGGCCATGTTGCGGGTGTACTGCTCGTGGCCCGGGGTATCCGAGATGATAAATTTGCGCTTGGCGGTAGAGAAATAGCGGTAGGCCACGTCGATGGTGATGCCCTGCTCGCGCTCCGCTTGCAGGCCGTCTACCAGCAGCGCCAAGTCCAGCTTCTCGCCGGTGGTGCCGAGCTTCTGGCTGTCGGACTCCAGCGCTTTGAGCTGATCTTCATAAATCTGCTGGGAGTCGTGCAGCAGGCGACCGATCAGGGTGCTCTTGCCGTCATCCACGCTGCCGCAGGTGAGAAAACGCAGCAGACTCTTGTGCTGCTGGGCGTGCAGATAGGCTTCGATGCCCTGTTCGGTGATGGCGGTCTGAATATGGCTGTTCATGCTGACGACTCCTTAGAAATATCCCTGACGCTTCTTCTGCTCCATGGAGCCGGCCTGATCGTGGTCAATCAGCCGCCCTTGCCGCTCGCTCGAGGTGGTGAGCAGCATCTCTTCAATAATTTCCGGCAAGGTGGTGGCATCGGATTCGATGGCCCCGGTCAGCGGGTAGCAGCCGAGGGTACGGAAGCGCACCAGCTCCTGCTTCACCTCATCCTCGGCGGTGAGCGGCATGCGCTCGTCATCCACCATGATCTTGATGCCGTTACGCTCTACCACCGGACGGTAAGCGGCGAAGTAGAGCGGCACTATGTCGATGTTCTCGAGATAGATGTATTGCCAGATATCCAGCTCGGTCCAGTTGGAGAGCGGGAACACCCGGATGCTCTCCCCCTTGTTGACCTGGCTGTTGTAGACCCGCCACAGCTCGGGGCGCTGGTTCTTCGGGTCCCAGCGGTGAGACTTGTCACGGAAGGAGTAGACCCGCTCCTTGGCTCGGGACTTCTCCTCGTCGCGGCGGGCGCCACCGAAGGCGGCATCGAAGCCATATTTGTTGAGAGCCTGCTTGAGCCCCTCGGTCTTCATGATGTCGGTGTGCTTGCCGCTACCGTGGACGAAGGGGTTGATGCCCATGGCGAGCCCTTCCGGGTTCTTGTGGACGATGAGATCCAGCCCATACTTCTTGGCGGTCTCGTCGCGGAATTTGATCATCTCCTTGAACTTCCAGTCGGTGTCGACGTGGAGCAAGGGGAACGGGATCTTGCCCGGATAGAAGGCCTTGCGGGCCAGATGCAGCATGACGGAGGAGTCCTTGCCGATGGAGTACATCATCACCGGGTTTTCAAATTCGGCAGCCACCTCGCGGATGATATGGATGCTCTCGGCTTCCAGCTGCTGCAGATGTGTCAATCTTTCACGGTCCATGTTGGTCCTCTGGTCATTACTAACGCGCATGGTCAGGGCGCGGGGTGGTTCAGTGCGCGGCCGCGCTGGCAGCCGCATCAAATATCTCTTTCTGGCTCAGGCCAGCTGCACCAGCTTGAGGTCGCAGCCATCGAGATCCGGATCAGCGCGCAGCTGCTCGCTGCCCTGCTCGCCAAACCAGGCCAGCCGCTCACGCAGGGCAACCACTTCGCCGATGACGATAAGCGACGGGCTCACCGCCTGTTTGGCCAGCTCGGCCAAGTCGGCCAGCGTGCCGGTCAGCACCCGCTGGCGGGCTGTGGTGCCGCGCTCGATGATGGCGATGGGGGTGGCTTGGCTTCGGCCGTGATCCACCAACTGCTGCTGGATATGCTCGGAGCGCATCAGCCCCATGTAGATGACCAGGGTCTGGCTGGTGGCGGCTAGCTGCTGCCAGTCAGGCTCCTTGCCCTCCTGCTGGCAATGGCCAGTGATAAAGACGGCGCTCTGGGCGTAATCACGGTGAGTGAGCGGGATACCGGCATAGGCGGTAGCACCGGCAGCGGCCGTGATGCCGGGCACCACCGAGAAGGGGATGCCTTCATCGGCCAGCACTTCCAGCTCCTCGCCACCCCGGCCAAACATAAAGGGATCGCCCCCTTTCAGCCGCACTACCCGATTGCCCGCCTTGGCGTATTCCACCAGCAGGCGATTGGTCTCCTCCTGCGGCACGCTGTGGGCGCCCGCCTTCTTGCCGACCGACACCAGAGTGGCGTCGCGGCGCACCAGATCGAGGATCTCGGCGGAGACCAGCTGGTCGTAGAGCACCACTTCAGCCTGCTGAATCTGTTGCAGCGCCTTGAGGGTCAAGAGGCCCGGATCACCGGGGCCCGCGCCGACCAGCACCACCTCGCCCACTTCGCTTTTCGCCTGGTCGAGGCCATCACTCAGCCACTGCTCGGCACCTTGCCAATCGGCTTTCTCAATCAGGCTGGCGAGGGTGTTGGAGGCAAAGGCGCGCTCCCAGAAGCGGCGGCGATCGGAAATCGAGGAGAGCACCCGCTTGGCCTTGTCACGGACCCGACCGGAGAGCTCGGTCAGCCCGCCAAGATGGCGCGGCAGCAGGCTCTCCAACCGCTCGCGCAGCAGGCGCACCAGCACCGGCGCCTTGCCGCCGCTGGAGACCGCCACCATCAGCGGCGAACGATCGATGATCGAGGGGAAGATAAAGCTGGAACGTTTAGGGTCATCCACCACGTTGACGAACAGACCCAGCTGGTTGGCACTCTGATAAACGAGGGCGTTGATTTCGAGGTTGTCGGTCGCCGCCACAACTAAAATCTGACCTGCCAGATGGGCCGGGGTGAAGCGCTCTGCCAGATGGGTGAAACGACCGGCAAATTCCGAAAATTCCGGTTCAAGCTCCGGGGAGACCAGGGTCAGCCGGGCTCCGGCCGCCAGCAGCAGGCGCGCCTTGCGCAGGGCAACCTCGCCCCCACCCACCAGCAGAACCGGGCGGCCTTCCAACTTGGCAAACATAGGTAAATAATCCATTTCGGCCCATCCCTCGGAACACGACTAATATGGGGCGACTATAGGCAGGGCGGCTTATCCCTCAAAATAATAAAAAATGCTTTTTAATGCGTTTTGGTAATTAGCAAAGCCAATTCATGACAAAGGCGTACGAAGTCACTTGTGGTACCTGACGCCACACCATAGGCTAGGGACTGTGTTTCATAAGGAGCTAAATGATGAATGAATCATTGATTGTGCTAGGGATTTTCGTGTTCCTAGTGCTTGCCACCCTGAGCGCGGGCATCAAGATCGTGCCGCAGGGCTACAACTGGACGGTGGAGCGCTTCGGCCGCTACACCCGCACCCTGACCCCGGGCCTCAACCTGCTGATCCCCTACGTGGATCGGGTCGGCCACAAGATCATCATGATGGAGCAGGTGCTGGACATCCCGGCACAAGAGGTGATCTCCCGCGATAACGCCAACGTCACCATCGATGCCATCAGCTTTGTGCAGGTGGTGGATGCCCGCAAAGCGGGTTACGAGGTCAACGATCTCACCAGCGCCATCCGCAATCTCACCATGACCAATATGCGCACCGTGCTCGGCGCCATGGAGCTGGACGAGATGCTCTCCCAGCGCGACACCATCAACGAGAAGCTGCTGCGCACCATGGATGCCGCCACCGCCCCCTGGGGCATCAAGGTGACCCGCATCGAGATTAAAGATGTGCGCCCGCCGCTGGCACTGGTCGAAGCGATGAACGCCCAGATGAAGGCCGAGCGCCAGAAACGGGCCGAGGTGCTGGAAGCCGAAGGGGTGCGCCAGTCCAAGATACTGAAAGCCGAGGGGGAGAAGCAGTCCCAGATCCTCAAGGCCGAGGGTGAACGTCAGGCCGCCTTCCTCGCCGCCGAAGCGCGGGAGCGGGCTGCCGAGGCGGAAGCCAAGGCGACCCATATGGTCTCCCAGGCCATCGCCGAGGGTGATATGCAGGCCATCAACTACTTCGTGGCCCAGAAGTACACCGAGGCGCTGGCCCGCATCGGTGAAGGGCCCAACAGCAAGATCATCATGATGCCGCTGGAAGCGGGCAGCCTGATTGGTTCGGTGGCCGGCATGGCCGAGCTGTTCAACAAAGATGGCAAGGGCAGCAAGTCATGACAGCCCTGTTCGAGGGGCTGACCCACTGGCACTGGCTGGGGCTCGGCTTCATTCTGCTGGCCATCGAGGTACTGGGGTCGGTGGGCTTCCTGCTCTGGACCGGCATCGCCGCGCTGGAAGTGGGCCTGCTGCTGCTGGTCTGGCCCTTTGGCTGGCAGGCGCAGTTGCTGCTGTTTGCGGTGCAATCCCTGCTCACCACCTGGGCCTGGTGGCGCTGGCAACACCAGCGTGACAACTCGGGTCAGGATGCCGCCAGCACCATCAACGAGCGGATGCAGAGTTATATGGGCCGCGAGCTGACCCTGCTGGATGATGTCGTGCAAGGCACCAGCCGGGTGCATCTGGACGACACAGTCTGGACGGTGCGCTGCGCCGAGTCGCTACCGGCGGGCAGCAAGGTCAGGGTAGTGGGGGCCGACTCCCACATCCTGCTGGTTGAACCCCGCCACTGACGCCGCTCTGCCATCGAGCCATAAAAAAGCCCGCGATCGCTCGCGGGCTTTTGTCTCTCTGGCAGCCACTCAAGTACGCAGCCGATCGAGCTGACTGGCGAGCGCCGTGGCCGCTTGCTCCAGCGCCTCGCTCAGTTGATGGCTGGAGCTGGCCTCCTGCCCGATCACGTTGGCAGTATCGCCGATCCGCATCAGGTTCTGGTTGATGGTGTCGCTCACCGCACTCTGCTGCTCGGCGGCGGTAGCGACCTGACTGATGTGGTCGTGGATCTGCTGGATCTGGGCCACCACCCGATTGAGTGCCTCGAACGCCTGCTCGGTGCCCTGCACCGTGGTAGTGGAGCGCTCGATGCCGGTATTCATCAGACGCTGACTGCTGCTCACCTCGGTCTGCAGACTGCCGATCAGCTGGCCGATCTCGTCGGTCGACTCCCGGGTCTTGGTCGCCAGTGCCCGCACCTCGTCCGCCACCACCGCAAAGCCGCGGCCCATGTCACCCGCCCGTGCCGCCTCGATGGCGGCGTTCAGTGCCAGCAGATTGGTCTGCTCGGCAATGGCGCGGATCACATCGAGGATCCGGCTGATATTGGTGCTGCGCTGGGCCACCAGCGCCACCGCTTTATCCGCCTCATGCATATCGCCAACCAGGGTATGGATCTCGTTGCGCGCACTGCTCAAGGTCTGCTGAGCGGTATTGATGTGGTGGGTCGCCGCTTCCGACTCCTGCGCCGCCTGCTCGGCATAACCCGCCACGCTGACTGCCGTGGTGCTCATCTCGTGCATGGCGCTCACCACGCTCTCCAGCTCCAGATTCTGTTCATCCAGACTGTTGCGCATGGTGTCGGCGGTATGTTTCATCTCCCGCGCCTGCTGGTAGACCTGCTGGCCGATCCCCTTGCTCATTTGCACCATACCCCGCAGCTTGCCGAGGAAGGCATTGAGCTGGGAGCCAAGATCGATCAGCTCCCGATGGGTGTCGATCTCCATCTGCTGGGTCAAGTCCCCCTCATTGCTGGAGAGATGGCCCACATGGCGGCTGATAAGTGAAAGTGGCGCGGTGATGGTCTGGATAAACCAGACCAGCAAGCCCAGCACCAGCAGGGTGATCCCGCCCATGGCGACGATCTGTTGTTGCTGGGCATCATGCAACAGGGAGCCCAGATCATTGCTGATGGCTCGGGCCTTGCTAAGTGCCAGTGCCTTGGGCACCTTGATCATCAACCACCACTGGGCATTGGCCGCCTCGATACGGATCGGTTGTTGCAAAATAAAATCGCTGTCGCTACTCACGGCCTGACCGGTGGGCAGGGTCAGGCCCACCTCCTTGAGCGGACGCCCCAGCTTGTCGGCATAGCGGTTGCTGCCCACAATCAGCCCCATCTTGCTGACCAGGGTCACGTCAGCCTTGTTGTCATAGAGGCTCTTGCCAAGGTTTTCAGCTAGTTGCTGGAAGATGGGCAGGTTCATATCCACCCCGGCCAGCCCGACAAACTTGCCATCGTGAAGGATGGGCACCGTCAGGCTGGTCATCAGCATCTTGTTACCCGGGCTGATTTCGTAGAGGTAGGGCTCCATCAGGCAGGGTTGGCGGGTATCGCGACCACAGAGATACCATTCGCTGTTGCGAATGCCGAACTCGTTGAGGGAGGTATCAAACTTGGCCTCGCTGGCGGCGGCATCCACCGGCTGCTGGGCCACGGTGCCCCCCTGATCCTTGGTAAAGTAGATCTCCATGCTCCCCTTGCCCGCCACCGAGTGACTGGCTCCGCCCAGCCAGTTGCCATCCTCGCCGTCATAACCATCCGGTTCAAACTGGGCGTAGATGGAGCTGATCCCGCTCGCCTGCTGCAAGCTGCTGCCGAGCAGAAACTCGACTTGGGGCCGCGACAACCGCAGCTCCGGCTTGCCCATCCCGGCTGCAATCTGGGCGGTCACAGTCAGAGGAATTTGGTAGGAATTCTGCATCAGCGAGGCAATCTGGATGGCATAGCGCTCAGCCTGATACTGCAGGCTGTGGGAGACCTCTTGCTCCAGCGCATCGCTGGTCTGGGTCATCACCATGCCACGGAGGGTACTGAAAGAGGCTGACTGCAACAGGGTCATGGCCAGCCCGGTCAGCAGAAACAGTCCCATGGTCAGGCACAACAATTTGAACTTGAGGGAACGTTGCTTCATGCGACAACTCCTTATGGCAGCGTGACAACGAATTAATTGAGTATATTCGTCCACTTGCAGCTCACCGGATTTGTGATGGGTTTGTCGTCGGCTTCTGGTTATAATTTTGGCCTTCCCGAGCGTTGATGGAACAGTCGCAATGAGCAATGCACTGAGCAGTGTCCCGCCGGTAGTCGCGATGGACTACCCCTTTCCGGCCAAACCTCTTCCCCTGAGTGCCGAGCAGAGAACGACCTTGACCACAGAAATCAAGGCGCTGCTCAAGGAGCGCAAGGCGGTACTGGTTGCCCACTACTACACGGATCCGGAGATCCAGGCGCTGGCCGAAGCCACCGGTGGTTTCGTTGGTGACTCGCTGGAGATGGCCCGCTTTGGCCGCGATCACGAGGCGCAGACCCTGATCGTTGCCGGGGTGCGCTTTATGGGCGAAACCTCCAAGATCCTGAGCCCCCACAAGCGAGTGCTGATGCCGACGCTGGAGGCCGAATGCTCCCTCGATCTGGGCTGCCCCATCGAGCAGTTCTCTGCCTTCTGCGATGCCAACCCGGATCATACCGTGGTGGTCTATGCCAATACCTCGGCCGCGGTCAAGGCGCGGGCTGACTGGGTGGTGACCTCCAGCATCGCGCTGGAGATCGTCGAGCACCTCGACAGCCTGGGTCACAAGATCATCTGGGGCCCGGATCGCCATCTCGGTGCCTATATCGAGAAGAAGACCGGCGCCCAGATGCTGCGCTGGCAGGGTCACTGCATCGTCCATGACGAGTTCAAGGCCCGCGCCCTGCGCGAGCTGAAAGAGCAGAATCCGGACGCCGCCGTGCTGGTTCATCCGGAATCCCCCGCCTCGGTGATCGAGCTGGCCGATGCGGTGGGCTCCACCAGCCAGCTGATCAAGGCCGCCAAAGAGCTGCCCCAACAGAAGCTGATCGTGGCGACCGACCGAGGCATCTTCTACAAGATGCAGCAGGCCTGTCCGGATAAAGAGATGGTGGAAGCACCGACCGGTGGCGATGGCGCTACCTGCCGCAGCTGCGCCCACTGCCCTTGGATGGCGATGAACGGTCTGGTGGCCATCAAGGAGGCCCTCACCGACGGTGCCGAGCGCCACGAGATCCATGTCGACGAGGAACTGCGGGTCAAAGCCTTGATCCCCCTCGATCGGATGCTCAACTTCGCCGCCGAACTCAAGCTCAAGACCCAGGGCAATGCCTGATTGCCGCCGTCACGAGATGCAAAGAGGGCTCCCGCGGGAGCCCTCTTTATTTATCTGAACGCTATGCTGCTCAGATGATCACGGTGGAGAGGCAATGCTCCTCATCCGGCGCAACGGTCACCCCCGCCTCGCCGGCGATAGCTGCCTCGACACACAACATGGTGCGATAGCCATCGTCGCTCATGTCGGCCATAGCGGTGGCCCCTTCCAACCAGGGAGTCCAGACCACCACGCTGTCGTGGTTGCCGCTCACTACCCGCGTCTCGCGCTCACCATCCAGCACCCCCACCAGCGCCTCTGGCTGCCAGTAGACCCGATCCAGCGGCCCGTTCAGGGTCAATGCACCCTGCTGTTTGGCATCCTGTCCGGTCAGCTTATCGGCATAGGGCTCACCCAGACCGGTCACGCTCACCGCCTCCGGCGCACTGATGGTCAGATAGGTATGCAGCGCACCGCTATAAGTCAGCGGCTGGGCGCCGGTGTTGCGAGTGGTCAGCACCAGCGAAAGCTCTTTGCCAACCAGCACGTCCAGCTCCAGCTCGAAGGCGTGATCCCACAAGGCACGAGTGGCATCGCTGTCGCGCAGAGATAGGTGAACGAGCGTGCCGTCGGCGTGATCGGAAACCCCGTCCAGCATCCAGAGGGTGGTGCGGGCAAAGCCGTGGGAGGGCTTGCCGCTACCGACACGGGCTGGTGCCGGGCCAAACCAGGGCCAGCAGATCGGGATACCGCCGCGAACAGGCTTGCTGCCATCCAGCACCGCCTTGTCACTCAGCCAGATGGAGGCTGGCTCACCATGACGCTGATAGCTCAGCACATGGGCGCCAAACAGGCTGATCTCGGCCTTGGCATAGTCGTTGTTGATGGTGAGAACCGGCAGACCGGCCGCATTGTTGGCAAGCTTGCAATTGGCTGTCAGGGGACGAATGGATTGCATGTGGACTCCTGTCATCAGGGGAAACCGAAAAACAAAAAGGCGGCCAATGGCCGCCTTTTTCAAGCTACGCGATTGCGCATCCCAAATTACTTGGAGATGTGAGCGATCAGGTCCAGAACTTTGCTGGAGTAGCCCATTTCGTTGTCGTACCAGGATACAACTTTAACGAATTTGTCGTTCAGCTGGATACCAGCCTTGGCGTCGAATACGGAGGTCTGACGCTCACCCAGGAAGTCGGTAGATACAACTTCGTCTTCGGTGTAGCCCAGAACGCCTTTCATAGCGCCTTCGGAAGCAGCTTTCATCGCTTCGCAGATTTCTGCGTAGGTGGCAGCTTTCTTCAGGTTAACGGTCAGGTCAACAACAGACACGTCCGGAGTCGGAACACGGAAAGCCATACCGGTCAGCAGGCCTTTCAGTTCCGGGATAACTACGCCAACAGCTTTGGCTGCACCGGTAGAGGACGGGATGATGTTCTGAGCCGCACCGCGGCCACCGCGCCAGTCTTTGGCAGACGGACCATCAACGGTCTTCTGGGTAGCAGTGGTAGCGTGAACGGTGGTCATCAGGCCAGACTCGATACCGAAGGTATCGTTCAGAACCTTGGCGATCGGTGCCAGGCAGTTGGTGGTGCAGGAAGCGTTGGAAACGATGTCCTGGCCAGCGTAGGTAGAGTCGTTAACACCCATTACGAACATCGGGGTAGCGTCTTTGGACGGGCCAGTCAGAACAACTTTCTTGGCACCAGCAGCGATGTGCTTACGAGCAGTCTCGTCGGTCAGGAACAGACCGGTAGCTTCAGCAACAACGTCAACACCGATTTCGCCCCACTTCAGGTTGGCCGGGTCACGCTCAGCGGTAACACGTACGGTTTTGCCGTTTACAACCAAGTTGCCGTCTTTAACTTCAACGGTACCGTTGAAACGACCGTGAGTTGAATCGTACTTCAGCATGTAAGCCATGTAGTCAACATCGATCAGGTCGTTGATACCAACAACTTCGATGTCAGCACGCTCAGCGGCCAGACGGAATACGAAACGACCGATACGGCCAAAACCGTTAATACCTACTTTGATAGTCATATTTAGTTACCTAACTGTTCAGTAGTCAAAGAAAATTCCGCTTGTAAATTTACTAGAACTCTCCGGTGAGTCAACCAACATTCTGTCTGAAATTGCGCTATATCATGAAAAACTGTGAAATTAATTTTCTGTTTATGTAACTGATTACCACATTTTGACGAAAAAAGTGCCAGAACGTGGCATCGCGCAGATATCAACAATAGTGCCTACTCGGTCACACAACCGTGATGATAGATATGTAAAAATGTGCGCGGTTTAGCATGGCCAAAGAGCCACTGTTCAAGTACCACCCATAAAAATTAATCAAAATAGTATAGATAGAATCCACAGCGGGAATTCTCAAACTATGACCACCCTGATTGAACAGCTGGCTGCCGCAAAAGGTATCGCCAGCGAGTATGTCGATGCCTGGGGCCACCCGGCCCAGGTATCCGAAGAGAGCAAGGCCGCCATGCTGGGCGCCATGGGCTACCGCGTCGATGACGAGGCCGCCTTGGTGCAGCAGCTGGAAGAGGAGCATCGCCAGCACTGGCTGCGGGCGCTGGATCCTGTGATGGTGGTTCGCACTGGCGACGCCGTTACCCTTGAGGTTCGCCTCCCCATCGAATTCGTCAACGATGCCCTCACCTGGCAGCTCCAGCAGGAGCAGGGTGCGGTGCTGTCCGGTCAATTCACCCCCATCGAGGGTGAGCTGGTCGGCGTGGCCGAATTTGAAGAGATGGAGTGCCAGGCCTATCGCGTCACGCTGGAGATGGCCCCGGAGCTGGGTTATCACCAGCTGGTGCTGCTGGAAGAGGGCAATGACGAGCCGCTGGCCGCCATGCGCCTGATCGTCGCGCCCAAAGCGTGCTACAAGCAGCCGCCGATTGCCGATGGCCGCAAGGTATGGGGCCCGAGCGTGCAGCTCTACTGCCTGCGCAGCCGCCACAACTGGGGCATCGGTGATTTCAGCGATCTGGGCCAGCTGGTCGAGAAAGCGGCCTCCTGGGGTGCCCACTTCGTCGGCCTCAACCCCATTCACGCCCTCTATCCGGCCAATCCGGAGAGCGCCAGTCCCTACAGCCCCTCTTCCCGTCGCTGGCTCAACGTGGCCTATATCAACGTGGAGGCGGTGCCCGAATTCCAGCAGAACGATCGCCTGAAAGCGGAAGTGGCAAGCCCTGCCTTCCAGCAGCATCTGGCCGATCTGCGCGCCAAGGAGAACGTCGATTACACCGGCGTGATCCAGACCAAACTCGGCATGCTGCGTCAGGTGTTCGACGAAGCGAGCCTTGGCGCCGAGCGTCAGGCCGCCTTTGATGCCTTCGTGGCCGCCGGTGGCGACAGCCTGCAACAGCAAGCGGCCTTCGATGCCCTGCAAGCCCACTTCTATGCCAAGGGCGAAAACGCCTGGGGCTGGCCGGTATGGCCGCAAGAGCTGCGCGATTACCACAATCCTGCCGTTGCCGCCTGGATGGCCGAGCACCCGCAGGATGTCAACTTCTACCTCTATCTGCAGTTCCTGGCTGACGAGCAGCTGGCGCAAGCCGATGCCCGCGCCAAGGCCTCCGGCATGGTGATGGGGATCTACCGGGATCTGGCGGTGGGTGTCTCCGAAGGCTCCACCGAGATCTGGGCCAACCAGGATCTCTACTGCCCGAAAGCCTCGGTCGGTGCGCCGCCCGATGTGCTCGGCCCGCTTGGTCAGAACTGGGGCCTGCCCCCGATGAACCCGAACAAGCTGTTTGAAGCGGCCTACCAACCGATGGTGGATCTGTTCCGTGCCAACATGCGCTCCTGCGGCGCACTGCGCATCGACCACGTGATGGCCTTGCTGCGCCTGTGGTGGGTCCCGCCCGGAGAATCAGCCGCCAAGGGCGCCTACATCTACTATCCGGTCAACGATCTGCTGGGTATTCTGGCCCTCGAATCCCACCGCAACCAGTGCCTGCTGATCGGCGAGGATCTCGGTACCGTGCCGGAGGGGATCGACGTGACGCTGAAAGAGAACGGCGTTCACTCCTACAAGGTGTTCTTCTTCGAACGCTCCAAGGCGGATGGCGGCTTCATCTCCCCGGCTCACTACACCGAGCAGGCGATGTCAGCCCTGACCACCCACGACATGCCAACCCTGAAAGGGTTCTGGCACTGCGACGATCTGGCGCTGGGCCGTCAACTGGGTCTGTATCCAGATGAAGATGTCTTGAAGACCCTGTATGCTGATCGCCACCAGGCGAAACAGCGGATCCTCGACAGCTTGCATGCCCACAAGGTCATCTCTGACAACATCAGCCATGACGTGAACTGGGTCGGCATGAACACCGAACTCAATCACGGTCTGCAGATCCACATGTCCCGCGGCAGCTGCGCCCTGTTCAGTACCCAGCTGGAAGACTGGCTGGAGATGGACAAGCCGGTCAACGTACCGGGCACCAGTTACGAATACCCCAACTGGCGCCGCAAGCTCTCTGCCGATCTGGAAGATATTTTTGCCAATGAGGCACTCAAGGCACTGGCCGGCAAGATGAGCCAGGCCCGTGATGAGGCCAGTCGTTGAGACGCTGTCTCTCACAGCACTCTCACCTAAATCCACTCCGGCCCCGGCCGGAGTGGATGCTCTGTCATGAAAGGAAATCTCGATGCTCGTTGAACGTTTAGTTGCTGCCCGCTGTTCCGATCCCTTCTCTCACTTAGGCCTGCAGGCCAATCCGGATGGGCCCGGCCTCAAACTGACCGCCTGGTTGCCTGATGCCCTCGAAGTTCGCGTCAAGGATCTCAAGTCGGGCAAGGTTGTTGCCACCCTGGCGCCCACCGATGAATCGGGTCTTTTTGAAACTGTTTTCACCCGCCGCAAAAACCCCTTCCCCTACCAGCTGCTCGCCAGCTACCAAGATGCCACCACCGAGGTCATCGATCCCTATCAGTTTCAGGATGCCGCCTGGGCAGGCCTGGCCGAACTGACCGCCCAGCCGGAAAACCTCTACCACACCCTTGGCGCCCAGCTGCGCACCGTGGAGCATCTCGGCCAACAAGTGGAAGGGGTGCGCTTTGCTGTCTATGCGCCGAGCGCCACCGCCGTGAGCCTGATCGGCGATTTCAACTTCTGGGATGGCCGTCGCCACCCGATGCAGCGCAGTCTCTGCGGTCACTGGGTGCTGTTTGTGCCGGGCCTCAAGGCGGGGGATCGCTACAAGTTCGAACTGAAAGATCCCGCTGGTCATCGGCTGCCCCACAAGAGTGACCCGGTCGGCTTCTACTGCGAGCAGTATCCGTCGTTCGCCTCCGTGGTCTATGACCACGCCCAGTACCAGTGGCAGGATGCCGAGTGGATCGCCAGCCAGCACAACGACAAGCGCGAGCAGCCGCTCTCCATCTATGAGCTGCACGTCGGCTCCTGGAAGCGTCACCCCAATGGCGACAGCCTGAGCTGGCGTGAACTGGCGGTGGAGCTGGTCGCCTACGTCAAGGAGATGGCCTACACCCATATCGAGCTGCTGCCGGTCTCCGAGCACCCCTTTAGCGGTTCCTGGGGCTACCAGCCGGTGGGCATGTTCTCCCCCACCAGCCGCTACGGCACGGCTGATGATTTCAAATACTTCGTCGACCAGTGTCACCAGGCCGGCATCGGCATCATTCTGGACTGGGTGCCAGCCCACTTCCCGTCCGATGCTCACGGGCTGGCCCGTTTTGACGGCACCCCGCTCTACGAATATGAAGATCCGCGCCGTGGCTGGCACCCGGACTGGAACTCCTACATCTATGACTTCGGCCGCGACACCGTGCGCCAGTTCCTGGTGGCGAGCGCCCTGTTCTGGCTCGACAAGTTCCATATCGACGGCCTGCGGGTGGATGCGGTCGCCTCCATGCTCTATCTGGACTATTCGCGCAACGAGGGCGAATGGGTACCGAACGTCGATGGCGGCAACCACAACTATGAGGCGATCAGCCTGTTGAAGTGGACCAACGAAGAGGTCTACGGCAAGTATCCTCACGCCATGACCATCGCCGAAGAGTCCACCGCCTTTGCCGGTGTCTCCCGTCCGACCTTCCTCGGCGGCCTCGGCTTTGGCTTCAAGTGGAATATGGGTTGGATGCACGACACCCTCACCTATATGCAGAAAGAACCGATCCACCGTCGCTACCACCACAACGACATGACCTTCTCCATGGTGTATCACTATGACGAGAACTTCATCCTGTCGCTCTCTCACGACGAAGTGGTGCACGGCAAGCACTCCATGCTCTACAAGATGCCCGGTGACGAGTGGCAACAAGCCGCCAACCTGCGCGCCTACATGGGCTTCATGTACGCTCACCCGGGCAAGAAGCTCAACTTCATGGGCACCGAGATCGCCCAGAGCAACGAGTGGAACCACGATGCCCAGCTGCCGTGGCATCTGCTGCAATATCCCAAGCATGCCGGTCAGCAGCGGTTGATCCACGACCTCAACCATCTCTACCGTCATGAGCCTGCCTTGTATCAGGCCGATTATGATCAGACCGGCTTCCGCTGGCTCGATCACAACGATGCCGACAACAGCATCTTTGCCTGGCTGCGGGCGGACAAAGAGGGCAAGCAGGCCATAGTAGTAGCTTGCAACTTCACCCCGGTGCCTCGTCTCGAGTATCGGGTCGGCGTCCTTGCTGCGGGCCACTATCGGGTGGTGCTCAACACCGACAGCGAGTATTACTGGGGAAGCAACTATGATGTGGGTCTGGTGTTCGCTGCCGAGCCGACCCCCTGGCAGGGGATGGCGCACAGCATAGTGCTGGATCTGCCGCCGCTGGCGACCTTGTTCATCAAACAGGAGTCTTGATGCTTGTAATGGAAAAAGGGGTGGGCCACCCGCTGGGGGCCCGCCTTGACGAGAACGGTTGCCACTTCTGTGTCTGGGCCCCCCAGTCGGACAAGGTGGAGCTCTGCCTGTTCGACGAGCAGGAGCAGGAGATAACCCGACTTGAGTTGCCCGGCCGCCGTGGCCAGTATCGCTTTGGCTATGTGCGCGGCATGCAGGCGGGTCAGCGCTACGGCTATCGGGTCTATGGCGCCCCGCAGGAGGGGATGCTGTTCGATCCGCAAAAACTGCTGATCGACCCCTACGCCAAGGCACTCAGCCGTCCCACCTACTGGGATGAGGCCCTCTATCAGGGGGACAGTGCCGGGATGATTGCCAAGTCGGTGGTGGTGGATGACGGCTTTGACTGGCAAGGGATTGGCAAGCCCGGGATCAGCCCGGCCCGCACCATCCTCTACGAGACCCACGTCAAGGGCTTTACCAAGCAGCATCCGGGGATCCCAAAAGCGCTGCAGGGCACCTATCTTGGCATCAGTCACCCGCTGGTCATCGAGCACATCAAGAGTCTCGGCGTCACCTCGGTGCAGTTGATGCCGGTGGCCGCCTTCATGTCGGAACCGCGACTGGAGCAGTTGGGACTGACCAACTACTGGGGCTACAACCCCATCGCCTTCTTCGCCCCGGAGCCGCGCTACAGCACCAAGCCGGACGAGGCGGTGACCGAGTTCAAGACCATGGTGCGCGAGCTGCACCGGGCCGGGCTCGAGGTGATTCTGGATGTGGTCTACAACCACACCGCCGCCTCGGGCTTCGACGGCCCCACCCTCTCGTTCAAGGGCTTTGACAACGCCGGTTACTACGCCTTCGAAGCGGGCCCCCACGGCCCGGACTACACCCGTCACGCCAACGTGACCGGCTGTGGCAACAGCGTCAATCTGGATCACCCCAACACCCTGCGGCTGGTGCTCGATGCCCTGCGCTACTGGGTCACCGAGATGCAGGTGGATGGCTTCCGTTTCGATCTGGCGGTGACGCTGGCGCGGGAAGCGGGCGAGTTCGAACCGATGGGAGCCTTCTTCAAGGCGGTGATGGCAGACCCTGTGCTGTCACAGGTCAAGCTCATCGCCGAACCCTGGGATATCGGCCCCTTTGGCTACCGGCTGGGTCAGTTCCCGAGCCAGTGGCAGGAGATCAACGACCGCTACCGCGACACGGTACGCGCTTTCTGGCGTGGCGATGCGGGCAAGATGGGGGACTTTGCCACCCGTCTGGTGGGGTCGCGGGATATCTTCCCGAAAAACTGGCGCTCGCCCCACACCAGCGTCAACTACCTCTGCTATCACGACGGTTTCACTCTGGAGGATCTGGTCTCCTACAACCAGCGCCACAATCAGGCTAACGGTGAAGACAACCGGGATGGCCACGGCAACAACCTCTCCTATAACCACGGGGTGGAGGGGCCGACTCTGGATCCGCGGGTCAACAGCCTGCGCCAGCAACAGAAGCGCAATCTGATTGCCACCCTGCTGCTCTCCCAAGGGACGCCGCACTTCCTTGCTGGCGACGAGATGGGTCGCAGCCAGCTCGGCAACAACAACGCCTACTGTCAGGACAACCAGATCAGCTGGGTCAACTGGCAGTGGCGGCCGGAGGACGAGCGGCTGTTCGCCTTCACCCAGCAGATGATGGCGCTGCGGGCAGAGTCGTGCGTCTTCTCCAACCTGCAACTGAGCGATGACAGCTGGAACGGCGCCGCCGCCAACCGCCATCAGGTCAACTGGTATCACCCGGATGGCCACCAGCTCACCGATCAGGATTGGCACGCCCCCATGGGTCAGGCATTTGCCATGGATATCGGTATGATCAACTGTGTCGGCGAGCGCTGGTACGTGCTGTTCAACGCCAGCGACTACGACATCCAGTTCCGCCTGCCGCCGCCGGGGGAAGGGCTGGAGTGGATCCAGACCATCGACACAGCCACCAACGACGGCTTGCCGTTCCTGCCCGATGATATCAAACGGCAGGTGGCGGTCGGTCGCGCCCACTCCCTCAAGCTGCTGGAGCGGGTGGCGCTGGCCAGCACGGCGCAGGATGCCCAACCACCGCAGCAGGCGCTTCTCCCTGCATCCGGTGCGGACATGGCTGCCACCTCGATCACAAATGCGGGCAAACCATAACAGGCATACTGGAGTCGGCTTTAGGGAGCCGCTATGCTGGGCCCCGTGATTGATGGCAAGGAGTCGGTATGAGCAGTAACAACCCGGAACAGTGGCGCAGCAAGCTAAGCGCCGAGCAGTTTCACGTCTGCTGGGAGAAGGGCACCGAGCGACCCTACAGCGGTGCCCTGCTCCACAATCGCAAGAGCGGTGACTACCTCTGTGTCTGCTGCAAGAGCGTGCTGTTTCACTCAGGCGCCAAGTTTGATTCCGGCTGCGGCTGGCCCTCGTTCGACAAGGCCATCGAGGGGACGGTGAACTACACCGAAGACAACAGCCACGGCATGAAGCGGGTGGAGATCACCTGCCGCCAGTGCGGCTCTCACCTCGGCCACGTCTTCCCCGACGGCCCGACCGAGACTGGCCAGCGCTACTGCGTCAACAGCCTGAGTCTGGATTTCGATCCCGACGCTTAAGCTGCTGACCCATCGCAATAAAAACGGCGCCTCCATCACGGAGGCGCCGTTTTTTTATCGGGCTTTCACCGGCGTCACGCCAGCAAGATGGTGGCCATCACCAACAGGGCCGCGATGGCAGGCACCGGCAACTTCACCACCCGCAGCAGATAAAAGCCGATGGCCGCCAGCGCCAGATCGGTCGGCGCCAGCACCGCGCTCTGCCACACCGGCTGATAGAGCGCCGCCAGCAACAAGCCCACC
Organism: Aeromonas sp. QDB11; assembly: GCF_027705265.1. Classification (NCBI taxonomy): domain Bacteria; kingdom Pseudomonadati; phylum Pseudomonadota; class Gammaproteobacteria; order Aeromonadales; family Aeromonadaceae; genus Aeromonas; species Aeromonas sp. QDB11. Next base: position 21,207 of record NZ_JAPDBM010000015.1, read on the forward strand.
ACGGCGGCGTTGATGCCAATGACGGCGCCCGCTAAGCGGGGTTGGGTCAGCCACTGTTGCCAGCAGGGACCGACCGCCCAGAGCAGCAGAAAGCCTGGCGCAAAGAGCGCCAGGGTCGCAGACAGGGCCCCGATCAGCGGCATCTCGGGCAACAGTTGGGCGCCGAGATAGGTGGCGAGGGTAAACATGGGGCCCGGCACCAGCTGCGCCAGACTGTAGCCGGTCAGAAACTGTTGCTGGCTGAGGGTGTGGCCCACGCTCTCTTGCAGCAACGGCAGCACCACGTGACCACCGCCAAACACCAGACTACCGGCCCGATAGAAGTCGGCAATCAGCTGACCAAGCGTGCCGAGAGGGCCGAGAGGGCCGCCGAGCAGCGGCAGGCCAATAAAGAGGGCGGCAAACAGCAGCAGGGTCGGCCAGTGAGGATGACGGGTAGTGGCTGAAGACGGCTCGGCGGTGGCGTGCAAACGACTCACCCCCTGCTGGTTTCGAGCGCAGATCAGCGCCGCTCCCGCCAGCATCAGCAGTTGCGTCAGCAAGCCGGGCTGCCACCAGAGCGCGGCCGCAGTCGCTACCATGATCCCTTGGGTCAGCGGTGTGGCGCAGAACTGGCGACTCATGGTGAGCACCGCATCGGCCACCACAATAAGCGCCAGCAGCTTGAGGCCGTGCAGGGCTGCATCGAGCCAGAGGTTGTTGCCCAGCAAGCCCACTCCGACGGCTGCCGCCAGCAACAACAGGAAGGAGGGCAAGGTAAAGCCGATAAAGGCACAAAGCGCCCCGCCCAGACCGGCGCGATGGCGACCGATGGCAAAGCCGAGCTGACTGGAGGCGGGCCCCGGCAGCAATTGGCACAGCGCCAGCAGCCGGGCAAACTCGGCCTGCGTCAGCCAGCCGAGCCGCTCGACGAAGGTGCGCTGGAAAAAGCCGATATGGGCAGCCGGGCCGCCAAAACTGATGCATCCGAGCCACAAAAACTGAATAAATACCTGTCCCACGCTCTTCTCCCTCATCCCTCTTCCCCCGATGGAGAGGAGATATTATGACAGCACGATGATCGTTTTATGACAGTCTGATTGATTCGGCCGACACCATTGGCACATCACTCGGCAAGTAGCAACGTCCCGCCAGCCAGCAAGCGATGGACTGACGGCTGGCGTCGAAATGGGGCTCGGGCAGCGCGTGCGGGTCACACCAAAACCACCCTTCGCACTTCTCCGGCTCCAGCAGTTGCGGCTCACCCTCAGCCTGTGCCAGCAAGGTGACCGAGATATAGTGCAGTCCGCTCTCGCGCCAGGTCTCCAGATTATTGGTCACCGCCACCACCTCGGGCCCGTGGATCTGCAATCCCGTCTCCTCGGCCACCTCGCGGATTGCCGCCGACTCGAAGCTCTCCCCCACTTCAAGATGACCGCCCGGGATCGACCAGTAGGGGGCGTGGCTCCCCTTGCGTTTGCCAAGCAGAACCAGGCCCTGAGCATTGGTCAGGATGACGCCGACACCGACGCGGGGATAGAGAGTGGACATGAAAACGCTCCTTCAATGAGGCAGTAAAAACGGCCTCACCTTAGGCCGAAGGAGGGCGCAGGGCAAGCCCCGGCTGATCGGCTTCAACGCCTGCCAGTGACCCTTGCCCATTAACCGGTTATCACAGATGCTGGGGAGCGAAGCCCGGATGGCGAGGCCATCCCTATCCTTCATATCCTCCATCGCCCCGATACCCCGAGGAGTCAGCCATGACAAAATTGCTCCCCCTGTGCGCCCTGCTGCTCACGGCTTGCCAAACCACGCCGCCGCCCGACTCGCTCACCATCGCTGATGCCGACGCCTGGCAGGCCATATGCAAAGATGGCACCCGGGTTCGCGCCATTGTGGCAGAGGGGATCTGCCAGGATCATCGCGGGGTAGCCATGTGGACGAATAAGCCAAGAGCCGAACGGATGGCAGAAGAAGCCGCCAAATAGTGTGATCCAGACACCATAAAATGACACAACCGGCCAGTTGGCCGGATTTTCGCGATCTCGCCTGCACTTTGCCACCTTGTTCATGGTGCGCTCAGTTTTCTGTTCCCATACTGGCCCTACAGTTCCAACAGCACAGTTCCAAAAAGAGGAGAGACAAGATGCAGACATCACTCGTCGGGCTCTCCATTCTGTGGGGGCTAGCCAGTTTTGGTGTTCAGGGGGATTTCATCGAGAGCCGTGATTCCGTTGCGCCATCCTGGCAAGCCGAGTCCAGAGTGGAGATGGAAGGTTATCTGATTGAATCGCTGGGCGAAGATCGCTGGCTGTTCGACAACGGCAGCGAGAGCCTGCTAGTCTCCCTGCCCGAAGGGCAGTGGGTGCCGACCGGTGAGCGGTTGCGGGTCAGCGGCGAACCGCAGCAAGAGCAGACCGGCTGGCTGCTGCAGGTGGAAGACATCAGCCAGGTCAGCGTCTGACTACGGCAGTCGCCATACCCCGTCACAGCGACAAGTAATCCAGAACCGAATAACCAATACCGCATAACAGAAAGAGGAGGCCACCGGCCTCCTCTTTCTGTTTATATGGGCATTTGTACAAGCTGTTTGCGCGGGCTCAAATCCGCAAAGAGAAGCGGCTGCCAGTCATATCCCAGACCGACCGCCATCCCGCGCAGGATGACTCACCCCAGATGGTTGAGCGGCAGCGCCGTCTTGTGCTTGATGCGGCGCAGCACGAAGCTGGAGCGCACCCCGGTCACCCCCGGAATATGGGTCAGCTTGTCCAGCAGGAAGTGCTGGTAGTGCTCCATGTCGCGCACCACCACCTTGAGCTGGTAGTCGGCATCGTTGCCGGTGATGAGGTCACACTCCAGCACTTCCGGCAGCTCGCTGATGGCACGGTCGAAGTTTTCGAACCGCTCCGGCGTGTGTCGGTCCATAGAGATGTGAATGTAGGCGGTGAGAGTGAGACCAAGCTGGCGGGCGTTGAGCAGAGTAACATGGGTGTCGATGAGACCGGCATCCTCCAACGCCTTGACCCGGCGGGAGCAGGGGGACGGCGAGAGCCCTACCAGCTCGGCCAGCTCCAGATTGCTGATGCGACCATTTTCCTGCATCAGCTCGAGAATATGTCTGTCTATGCGATCAAGTTTCAGCATTTACCCTTCCTCGTTGCAATGACTAATCCACTTTTCCTAGATTAAGGGTGAACTATTGCAAAAACAACCGAAAAAAGTGGTTACTTTGCAACCACTCACCGGCACGGGAGGGATACTATGGTTACATCTTCCGGTGGCAAAGCAGATACCTGACCGGGTCTCTGCGGTGAAGGACCTTACCGGGTCAAGAGCCCCATCAGCCGTCTCACCTTATCGGGCAACGACGGGCTGGAACGAGAGCATCCACTCCCCCGAAGGCAACAAAGCAGGCATCCCGGCGCCTGCTTTGTTGTTTTTGGAGGGTTGCCAACGGCGCCATCAGAGCGCGGTCGGCGTGATGCGATAGAGGCAGCGGTGCGCGCCATCCAGCAGATACTGCTCCCGCTCCACCGTCGCCGGTGCCAGCAGCTGGCGAAACAGCGCCAGCTCGCTGCGACAAAAACCGCGGCAGCTGCGCGCCGCCGCACAGATGGGGCAGTGACTCTCCCACAGCAGCCAGCTGCCATCCTCCTCACGGCGGATCTCCGCCATGTAGCCTTCGCGGCTGCGCAGCTCCCTGAGCGCCGCCAACCGGCCAGATAAGCCATGGGACCCCAGCGCCTCCTGATAGCGCGCCAGCATCTGCTGCTCCCGTTGCAGGATCAGTCGCTCCATCCCCTCCTCACCAAACAGCTCGCGCACGTTGTCGATCAGTTGCACGGTCAGATCGCTATGGCTATCGGGGAAGCGCTGCCAGGCCTGCTCGGTGAGCTGCCACAGCCGCACGGGACGACCGCGCCCGCGCGCCTCGTCGCTGAATGTGACCCACCCCTCCTGCTCCAGTGCGAGCAGGTGCTGGCGGGCGCCCATGGAGGTCATCTGCAACTGCTCCCCCAGCGCGGCGGCGCTCTGCGGGCCATGGCTCTTGAGCAGAAACAGGATCTTGTCGGTGCTTGCGTTCATGACCCCATTATGGGGAGCCACCGTCATTAAATCAACAATTCACTTTACTTAATGCCGATTATCACCCAGCATAAATAAACCAATTACTTTACTTAATGGATGCAACATGGCGAAACAACGGCACAAAAACCCCCTCTGGGTGCTGGTGATGACGGTCACGCTGGCGGTCGCCGGCTTCAGCCTCCCCTCCCCGGTATTGGCCCCCTTGCTGCTGGATCCAGCGCAGGGGATGCTGACGCCGGAAGCCTCCGACTGGAGCCGCAAGGTGTGGCTGGGGGTCATCATGGGGCTCTATCCGCTGTTTCAGCTGGTGGGAAGCCCCTGGCTCGGGCGCCTCTCCGATCGCTACGGCCGCAAGCCACTGCTGTTGCTCTCGCTGGCGGGGGTGCTGGCAGGCTATGCCCTGATGGCACTCGGTATCGCCTGGCGCTCCCTCCCCCTGTTGCTGCTCAGCCGGATGGTGGAGGGGCTGTGCAACGGCAACATCGCCATCGTGCAGGCGATGGCGGCGGATCTCGCCGGCAAGGAGCACAAGGCCCGCAGCTTTGCCTGGATCAACATCGGCATGAACCTGGGCTGGGTAGTGGGGCCGATGATCGGAGGCTACGCCGCAGTGATCTCGGGGGATTACAGTCTGGCCGCCTGGCTGGCGGTAGGGATGACCCTGCTCAACCTGCTGCTGGTGTACTGGTTGGTCCCCCATCGCCCGCCGGTGGCCTCCACCAGCCAGGCACCGACCCTCTCCAGCCGCCAGCTGTTGCTGCAACCGGCCCTGCTCCCCTACTTCGCGCTCACCCTGATCAGCTATGGCGCGGTGCAGCTCTATTTCACCTATTTCAATATCTGGCTGGTGGAGCGGCTGGCCTGGGATCCGGCCCAGCTGGCGCAGGCGGCGGTGCTGGTGAGCCTGCCCATGATGGCGGGCTCCTGGCTCGGATCCCGCATCGCCCGCCACTGGCGCGGCAGTTCCCTCGGGATCGTCGGCCATCTGGTAATGGCGAGCGGCATGCTGCTCTTTATCCTGCCCGTTCACTGGTGGGGGCTGGCGCTCACCTTCGTGCCGGCTGGCATCGGCATGAGTCTGGGGGAGCTGGCTACCTCGGTGGCGATCTCCAACCGCAGCCATGCCGAGCAGCAGGGACAGGCGATGGGGCTCTACCGCGCTCTCGCGGTGGGCAGCGAGATCCTGGCGGTGCTGCTCGGCAGTCTGGTGCTGCTGGCCGGTACCGAGTGGCCCTTCTATCTCGCCACCCTCTGCTCCCTTGCCAGCGCCGCCGGTTTCTATCTGCTGCGCCGCCGTGCCGACCGCCGCCAGCAACTGGCCAGCTGCGTCTGAGCCACGAAGGGATCACAGTTCGGCGCTCCGACCGCGGGCAAGACTTGCATCGGGGCGCCGGGTCTGGGACGGTAAAGCTCTTTGCGGATTTGTTCGATGCTGGAGGAGCTATGAGTGAGTACAAGGCCATCGCGCTCGATATGGATGGCACCCTGCTGACCCGGGATCACAAGATCTCGTCGGCCACCCGGGCGGCACTGGCGCAGGCCCGCGCCCACGGCATCAAGGTGCTGCTGGTCACGGGACGCCACTACATGACGGCGCGCCCCTTCCACCACGAGCTGGCGCTCGATACCCCTCTCATCTGCAGCAACGGCGCCTATCTCTATGATCCGGTGCAGGACCGGATCCTCAGCGGCGACCCGCTGGCGGTTGCCCCGCTCGCCGAGCTGCTGGACGCGGTCGAGGCGCAGCAGATGGGGGCCCTGTTTCACCTGAGCGAGGGGATCGGCTACATCGGCTGCGAGGAGCATGTCACCCGCATCCGCAGCTGGTCCGCCAATCAACCAGAGCACCTCAAAATTGCCATCCACCCGGTCGAGGAGCTGGCTGGCTGGCTCGACAACCCGGTCTGGAAGCTGGAGCTGTTCAATCAGGATCCGGCTCGCCTGCACGCCTTTATGGGCGAGGTGGTAGAGCAGATGCCCTTTACCCGTGACTGGGCGGCCCCCTATGCGGTGGAGCTGGTGCAGCCGGGTTGCAGCAAGGGCAACCGGCTGGCCCAGTGGGCGGCCAGTGAAGGGATTGCGATGGAGCAGGTAGTGGCATTTGGTGACAACAACAACGACATCAGCATGTTCGAACAGGTGGGGCTGGCGGTCGCCATGGGCAATGCGGCCCCGCAGATCCAGAGTCATGCCGACCAGGTCACCGCCGACCACAACGAGGATGGCATCGCACTGGCATTGCAGCGCTGGGTTCTGCCCTGATCTGACAAGATGCAACATGGCCAGCACGCTGGCTGGCCATGAAGAGAGGGATTAACCGCCGAAGGAAAACTGGATCACCCGATCCGGGTAACGCAGACGGTTGTATTCGTAGCGCAGGGATTCGTAGTGGCGAATGGCGCGGTTGCGCTTGGACCGATAATAGTCACGCTGTTCCGTGTTGGTTTCGCTGCGGATGCTGCGCTCCAGCGCATCGATATCCCGCTCGGTACGCTCCAGCTCTTCGCTGATCTCCTGCAAGCGGGCGGCCAGCTTGTACTCTTCATAGCCGCGCTGATACTGCTTGAGGAAGCTGGCATCGTTGGGGCACACCCCGCGGTACTCCTGCCCCTCCTTGCCCTTGCTGTAGGCCAGCTCGGGAATGCAATAAAGCTCCAACCCCTTGTCGTAGCCCCGCTTCCACTCGGCCTCATCCACTCTGAGACCATACTCGCTGCAAGACGAAACGTAGTCGCGGGTCGCCTGACGGGTTTTGCCCTCCGAACCATCCTGATAACCCAGGTTGTACCAGCTCATGGTGCGGCACTCGTCTTCTGACAGGGAGCTGCATCCCGCCAGCAATACCGGCAGGGTCAGCAACAGGATTTTGGGGGACATGAACAGACTCCGGAAAAGACAGTGACCGGCATTCTAGAGAGGATAAAAGGCCATAACAAGGGATGTACGCCCGCGCGGGTTGGGGCTGTTTTTTTGATGTTTTTGTCACTATTTGAGGCTGTGCCAGACGGGGCAGCCAACCCGCTTTCCTTGTTATCAGGCGCAAGGTAAACTGCGCCATCTTTTAACTGGCGCGCAACAAAAATAATGAAAGTCCTGACCGTCGATTACCGCTCACCCGATGCGGCCCAACGCTTCACCGAATCCCTGCGAACCACCGGCTTTGGCGTGTTGACCAACCACCCCATTCCGAAAGAGCTGGTGCAGTCCATCTACGACAACTGGTATCGCTTCTTCATGAGCGAGCAGAAGCAGGATTTCCTGTTCAACCGCGAGACTCAGGATGGCTACTTCCCGCCGTCGGTGTCGGAGGTGGCCAAGGGTCATAGCCAGAAAGACCTCAAGGAGTACTTCCACCTCTACCCCTGGGGCCAGATGCCGGACGAGCTGAAAGAGCAGGCGATGGAGTACTACCGCCTCGCCAACGGTCTGGCCGCCGAGCTGCTGGGCTGGGTCGAGCAGTACACCCCGAGCGACATCGCCGCCCACTACAGCTGCCCCCTCTCCTCGATGATCGAAGAGAGCCAGAAGACCCTGCTGCGAGTGCTGCACTACCCGCCGTTCGATGGCACCGAGGAGCCGGGTGCCATTCGCGCCGCCGCCCACGAAGATATCAACCTGCTCACCATTCTGCCCGCTGCCAACGAGCCGGGGCTGCAGGTGAAGGGTTCCGATGGCGAGTGGATGGATGTGCCGTGCGACTTTGGCACCCTCATCATCAACATCGGCGACATGCTGCAGGAGGCCTCCCGCGGCTACTACCCCTCCACCACCCACCGCGTCATCAACCCGACCGGAGGCAGTGCCGCCAAGTCGCGCATTTCCCTGCCGCTGTTCCTCCATCCGCGCCCGGATGTGGTGCTCTCCGAGCGCCATACCGCCCACAGCTACCTGATGGAGCGGCTGCGGGAGCTGGGAGTGCTCTAGTCAGCAGACGAGCATTTGTCAGAGACCAAACCGGAGCAATAGTGCTCCGGTTTTTATTTGGTGGCAGGATTGGGCAAAAATCAGAATTAAATTAGACAATCATGCCAATAAATCGCATTTGTGCCTGATAACCGTCGTAGTGATTGCGCAGCGACCTCCGTAACATGAGCGCCATTCTGCCCCCGACAAGGGGCGCTCGATTGGAGTTCTTATGAAGCAGTCCCAATGGTCATCCCGACTCGGCTACATCCTCGCCGCTGCGGGTTCCGCAGTCGGTATCGGCGCAATCTGGAAATTCCCCTACGTCACCGCCGTCAACGGCGGCGGCGCCTTCCTACTGGTCTTTCTGCTGTTCAGCTTCACGCTGGGGGTGGCGGTACTGATGGGGGAGACCCTGCTCGGCAGCATGAGCCGCCGCGGGGTAGTGGGCGCCTTCTCCGAACTGCTCGGCAAACAGTGGCGCTGGGTTGGGGTAATGGGGGTGATCTCTACCCTGCTCATCTACTGCTTCTACAGCGTGGTGGGCGGCTGGACGCTCGGTTATACCGGCATGGCCATCTCCGGCGATCTCAACCATGGTGATGCGGCGGCCCTCACCGCCCGCTTCAATGACTATGTCAGCGGGGATGTCTGGCCCATCCTCACCCACCTGCTGTTTGCCGCCCTCACCTGGATGGTGGTGCAAGGGGGCATTCAGCAAGGGGTGGAACGCACCTTGCGCTGGATGATGCCCGCCCTGTTCCTGATGATCCTGATGCTGGTCGCCTTTGGCCTTACCCTGCCCAATGCGATGGAGGGGGTGCGTCACTTCCTGATGCCCGATTTCAGCAAGCTGGGGATGTCCGGCGTGCTCGACGCCATGGGGCTGGCATTCTTCTCGCTCTCCATCGGTCTTGGCATTCACACCACCTACGGTGCCTATCTGCCGACCAGCGAAGGGGTCGGTCGCTCCAGCCTCTGGGTGGTGCTGCTGGCCAGCATGGTGGCGGTACTGGCGGGCCTGATGATCTTCCCGGTACTGGCCTCGACCGGTATCGACCCGGCCGCCGGCCCCGGCCTCACCTTTATGACCATGCCGGCTGTGTTCCAGCTGTTGCCGTTCGGTCAGGTGCTTGAGGTGATCTTCTTCGCCCTGCTGGTGTTTGCGGCGCTCTCCTCGGCCATCTCGCTGCTGGAGCATTTGCAGTGCTTCCTGTGCGAAACCTGGGGCTGGTCACGCCGCACGGCCTGCAGCGCCATCACGGCGGTGGTGATGCTCAACGGTATTCCGGTCAGCCTGTCGTTTGGCCCGCTGCAACACGCCACCCTGTTTGGCAAAACCATCTTCGAGCTGCTGGACTTTGTCACGTCCAACCTGATGATGCCACTGTTCGGCCTGATGGTGACGTTGTTGCTGGGCTGGAAGCTGGGACGCAAGGCATTGCCGCACGGGCTGTCGGCCCACTGGAATCACCTGCTGATGAACTGCTGGCGCTGGATTGCCCCCTTGCTGATCGGCGGGATCCTGGTGCGCGGTCTGGTGTGACGGTTACTCTTCGCGGGCGGGCCCACCGGCCCGCCCCTGTGCCGCTCTGACGGCATCCAGGGCATGCTGCCAGCGGGTGATCTCGGCATCATCCGTCCCCTTGGAGAAGACGATATAGAGACCGGCCTGATGAAGCAGCACGCCACTGCTGACCACGCTGCGCCGGGATAACCCCATCTTGTCGAGGGTGGCATCCATCACCAGCTCCGCCATCGGCAAGGCATCGATCTTGCCCAGCATCAGCCGATCTATCGCCTCGGCGACCGTCTGGTAGCGCACCAGATTGGTATACCCTTCGTGGGTCAACCGCACATCATCCGCATTGCCCAATACCACGCCCACTCTGGGCAGATCCCGCAGTTGGGCCAGCGAAGTCAGCGGGTGGCGACTCCCGGGCACCTGATAGATAAACACCCGATTGATAAAGAGTGGCCCCACCCATTTGAAATGGGACTCCCGCTCCGGGAGTCGCTGAACCACGAACAGGCCATAGCCGGGCTCGACCCGCACCAGTGCCAGCGCCCGCTTGAGCGGGTAAATTCGCACCGGATAGCGGGTGCCAAGCTCCTGCTGCACCTCATCGATCAGGCGGATGGCGAATCCGTCGAGCTTGCCGTCGCGGTATTCGGTAAAAGGGGGTAAATCGTGACTGAGCAGCATGAGCCCGGACTGTGCCGGCACACTCAGGCAGGCCAGCAACCAGGGCAACACCATCCATCTCATACGACATCCTGTCATATTTTTTATCCCGTCAGCGCCATGTGGTGGTCACTAGTTCCATAAGAAGCTTTGACGATTATCGCCCAGTAAATAGCCACTGGGTAGAAAAGATCCAGCCTGCCGACAGGCTTGTCCATCGAGTGGTACGTAGTGGAAGCGGGGTGATAGCTGCCCACATAAAAAATATTTGATTTTATGTGTCAATTATTCTTTCCATGGTTTAGGCTGTTCCCTCACTCGTTTTCAGGCTGTCACCCCATGTCTTCCATCCTCGTGCTGTTTGGTCGATTTTTTAGCTCGCAAGAGAGGTGACCCTGCACGCACAGTTTTCTGAATGTTCATTGCAAAGGTCGCCTCGGGCGGCCTTTTTGTTGTCTGTTGTTTATTGCTACTCAGGAGTATTGCTTCGATGTCGTGTTACCCGGAGGTTGTATGAGCCAGGTTCAGTGGTCTTCCCGTCTTGGTCATGTGCTGGCCGCAGCAGGCACCGCGATTGGCCTTGGTGCCATCTGGAAGTTTCCCTATGTGACCGCCACCAATGGCGGTGGCGCCTTCCTGCTGGTGTTTCTGCTGTTCAGCTTCACCCTGGGGGTAGCGGTGCAGGTCGGGGAGACCCTGCTCGGCAGCCATAGCCAACGCGGGGTGCTCGGCGCCTTCCGCAAGCTGGTGGGGCCGAACTGGCGCTGGATGGGGTATATGGGGATCCTCTGCGGCTTCTTTATCTACAGCTTCTACAGCGTGGTCGGTGGCTGGACCGTGGGCTACGCCGCGCTGGCGATGGCAGGCAAGCTCAACCTGAGCGAGGGAAGTGCGCTGACCGCCCTGTTCAACGGCTATGTCAGCAACCCCTGGTGGCCGGTGCTGACCCATCTGATCTTCGCCGGACTTACCTGGTGGTTCGTCCAGGGGGGCATTCAGAAGGGAGTGGAGCGGGCACTGCGCTGGATGATGCCCGCGCTGTTCATCATGATGTTGCTGCTGGTAGGGGTCGGCCTCTCCATGCCGGGCTCCATGGCGGGTGTGCGCCAGTTGCTGCTGCCAGACTTCTCCATGCTGACCGGCCAGAGCGTGCTGGACGCGCTGGGGCTGGCCTTCTTCTCCCTCTCCATCGGGCTCGGGGTGCACACCACCTATGGCGCCTACCTGCCCAATAGCGAAGGGGTAGTACGCTCCGGGGTCTGGGTGGTCACCCTGGCGAGTATCATCTCGGTGCTGGCGGGCTTGATGATCTTCCCCGCGCTGGCCTCCACCGGCATCGATCCCACTGCCGGCCCCGGTCTCACCTTTATGACCATGCCCGCCGTGTTCAGCCATCTGCCGTTCGGTCAGGGGCTGGGTGTGATCTTCTTCCTGCTGCTGCTGGTCGCCGCGCTCTCCTCCTCCATCTCCATGCTGGAGCATCTGGTACGCTTCACCACCGAGGAGTGGGGCTGGTCGCGTCGTGGCGCCTGCCGGGTACTGACCCTGCTCATCATGGCCTCCGGCATTCCGGTGAGCCTGTCGTTCGGCCCATGGAGCGATCTGACCCTGTTTGGCAAAACCATCTTCGAGCTGCTCGACTACCTCACCTCCAATCTGATGATGCCGCTGTTTGGTCTGGTACTGACCCTGCTGCTGGGCTGGCGACTGGGTGATGCCATATTGCCTGCGGGCCTGTCACCCGCCCTGCGTCTGGCACTGCTCTGGTGCTGGCGCGTGGTGGCGCCGCTGCTGATCAGCGGGATCCTGATCCGCGGGATCATGTAACGTCTTGCGCACCCTTGCGGGCAGGCCTTGGCCTGCCCTTTTTATTGCTGACGTTTATTTTATTGCTGCCATTCACATGGTCAGCATTACGCTGGACAGGAGTGCTATCGGTGGCCGTCGGGCAATCTCGGCAGCGCTGAGTAGAGGAGGTGCGGTGTGGCAGTGTGGCAGTGTGGCAGTGTGGCAGTGTGGCACGATAAGAGCTGGCGTTCGGCTCGTCACGACAGCAACAGAAGATGTTGAAGCACTGAATTGCGGGCAAAAAAAACCCCACCTGAGTGGGGATTTTTCTCTGAAACATTGCTACAGATTTCAGCTTTTTCTTACGCTTTTTACTACAAATATGGTGGTCGTTACTGGGATCGAACCAGTGACCCCCTCCTTGTAAGGGAGGTGCTCTCCCAGCTGAGCTAAACGACCTGGGATT
>NZ_JAPDBM010000015.1:33623-77284 GCF_027705265.1 Aeromonas sp. QDB11
TGGTCGTTACTGGGATCGAACCAGTGACCCCCTCCTTGTAAGGGAGGTGCTCTCCCAGCTGAGCTAAACGACCTGGGAATTCTGTCTCCACCGAGTGGAGAAAATGGTGGGTCGTGCTGGATTCGAACCAGCGACCAATTGATTAAAAGTCAACTGCTCTACCGACTGAGCTAACGACCCTCACCACGACCAGTTCCGACTGCATTACTGCTTCGGCTCTGACGGCGGCCTATATTACGGATTTAAATTTCCGGTGCAACAGAAAATTCGTAATTTAAATCCGTTTGCTCACTGTGCGTACAAATGTGGGCTGTTTTTACAGTAGCGTTACGAAAACAGTGACATACAGCAATGTTACAGCTTGGCCAGACTCTGTTTGGCCAACTGGGCCGGCGAGGTGTTGGGATAGCCCTTGATCACCTGCTCATAGAAGGTTTTGGCTTCCGCCTTCTTGCCATCCAGCTGCGCCAGCATACCCAGCTTCAGCAGCGCATCGGCACGCTTGGGGGATTTGCTGTATTTGTTGGCCACGGTCGAGAACTGGGCCGAGGCGCCGGCTCTGTCACCCTTGTTGAACAGCAACTGGCCGAGCCAGTAGTGTGCATTGGGGACATAGCCCGAATTGGGGTACTGCTTGATGAAGCCCTGGAAAGCCGGAATGGCTTTGTCATAGTTCTTCTCTTTGAGCACCATGTTGACCGCGGCATCGTAAGCCTGATTCTCATCCTGATTGGTTGAGTAATTGGCTGCGGCAGCCGGTGTAGCGGCAGCAGCAGGGGCCGCAGCAGCTGGAGCAGCCTGCTGGCTGCTGGCAACCTTGTCGAGCTCCTGATAGAGCTGACGCTGGCGCTCTTGCGATTGTTCCATCTGGTAAGTCTGCTGCTCCAGCTGACCACGCAGCTCGGAGACCTCCCCTTGCAGGGAGTCGACCTGTTGCTGCAATTCAGCTTGCAGCCGCAGACGGGCATTGAGGGTGCGCTCCAGCAGGGCAACCCGATCTTCCAGGCTACCGGTGGGCACGATGGCGCCGTTGTTGCCGCTAAGGACAACCCCGCCACCCGAGTCACCACCCAGATCGCTGACAGGAGCCGCCGCATGCGCATTCAGAGCAACCAATACGGCCAGCGCAACAACAGCTTGCTTGTACACAGATTTCATTCGGATCAAACCTTAGCGTTTAGTGCAAATAAAACGGCCAGCGCCATCGTCGCTCGCTTATACAGATTTCATTCGGATCAAACCTTGGCGTTTAGTGCAAATAAAACGGCCATCGAAATGGCCGCTTGCATATAAACGAACTTCGTTCGGTTCAAACCTTAGTAAACCAGAACCGCGCGGCGGTTTTTGGCAAAGGCATCCTCGGTGTGGGACATGTCCAGCGGCTTCTCTTCGCCATAGCTGACGATGGAGAGCTGCTCGGCCTGCACACCCAGGGTTTGCAGATACTTGGCGACAGCCTTGGCACGACGCTCGCCCAGGGCGATGTTGTACTCCGGAGTACCGCGCTCATCGGCGTGACCTTCGATCAGGACTTTAACGCTCGGGCGCTCGCGCAGGTAGCTGGCGTGGGCATCCAGCAGATCAGCGTACTGACCCTGGATATCGTAACCGTCGAACGGGAAGTAGATCACGTTGTCACGTTGCAGTGCTTCGAACTTCTGACGCATCTGCTCTTCCGGGGACAACATGCCGTTGGCGCCGCCGGTTTGTACACCGCCCATGCCGTCGGTCATACCTGACTCAGCGCCAGCGGCGTCAGAATCAGAAGAAGAACTACAAGCGGCCAGGGTGAACAGTGGCAGTGCGATGGCCAAACCCTTGAGCAGTTTATTGAGTTGCATGCTATTTCCTTAAACCTTTATAACAAAACAAAAAACAATTGGATTTTTATCAATTCAAGAAGGGCGACCAAGCTGGTGCACGAATTTCACCGCTACTGGTCGGAAGCACAGCCTTGAAGCGACCATCAGTCGACACCAACGCGAGACTCTTACGACCCTGATAGATGGTGGCATAAATGATCATGCTGCCATTGGGTGCCACACTTGGGGACTCGTCAAGTGCGCTCTGAGTCAGGACCAACTGGGCATTGTTTTCCATGTCCTGACGGGCAATACGGTATTGCCCCTGAACACGGGTTACCATCACCATGATTTTGCCATCAGGAGTAATGGATGCACCCTGGTTGGATTCACCTTCCCAAGTCATCCGGCGAGTCATACCAGTCGCCAAATTTACGCTATAAATCTGGGGTTTGCCACCACGTTCAGAGGTGAACAACAAATTTTGCCCGTCCGGCAGCCAGGAGGGTTCGGTGTCGATCACCCGGCTGGTAGTCACCCTGGTCAGCTGCTTGCTAGCGACATCAACCACATAGAGGTTCGGTGACCCATCTTTGGAGAGAACGATAGCCAGACGACGACCATCCGGAGACCACTCCGGCGCCCCGTTGATACCACGGAAACTGGTGATCAGGCTGCGCTGCTGGGTGTAGATATCCTGCACGTAGATTTCGGATTTCTGGTTCTCGAAGCTCACGTAAGCCAGCTTGCTGCCATCCGGCGACCAGGAGGGAGACATCAGCGGCTCACGGGAGCGCAGCAGGGTTTTCTCGTTGTAGCCGTCGTAATCAGAAATACGCAGCTGGTACGGGAACTGGGTACCCTGCTGTACGGAGACGTAAGCCAGACGGGTCAGGAAGGCACCACGCTCGCCAGTCAGACGCTCATAGACGATGTCGGAGATGCGGTGAGCAAACTGGCGCATCTGGGCACCCGGGATGGTCGCCATACGGCTATCCAGAATGTAACCGTTGCTCTCGCCACCTTGCGCCTTGGCCAGCTGGCCTTTCAGCACATCGACCAGCTCGAAGTTGATCTTGTAAGTGCCGTCACCGACTGCCGAAATGGAACCCACCACCACGGCTTCAACCCCTTGGGAAGCCCAGGGCGCGAAGTTGATCTCGCTGCTGCTGCTCGGGGTCTGCGGCATCTGGCCGCGGGCCAGCGGCTTGAACTTGCCGCTGCGCATCAGGTCGTTGGAGACCACTTCCGCGATGTCCTGCGGCAGCTGCCCGTTGCCTTCCCACTTGAAGGGGGCGACGGCAATGGGGCGTGCGCTATCAATACCGCCGGTGATGACGATGTCCAGGGCCGCCTGGGCACTCTGGCCCAGCAACAAACAGCCAACCAAAGCAAAAAATACTTTTCTGATCATGGCTTAAATACTCGGTTCCAATAAAAATGAGCGGTTAAATTCCTTTCTCTGCGAGACGCTGCCAACCACTTGTAAACAACCTCGTTTTATCACGCTTAGATACTCGGTTCTAACTTCAGGTTAAATTCCTTCAACATCTCGAATGCCGCAGGATCCTTCGGCACTGGCAGTTGATTGGCTTTCAGGACAGCTGCCTTACCGGAGCGACAGACCGCCGGGTCACCCTGGCCGTTATCTACCGATATGACAAAGCCACTGCTCGCAAGACGTACGCCGATAGTACATGTTTTGCCCCGCATGGTGGGATCCAAAATCATATACCGCTCAACAGTGGCCTTGATGAGCGCCGCATACTTGTCGACTTCACCCTGCGCTGCTGCCGATGCTGCCTGACTGCGGGCATTCGCCTCAGCCGCCAGCTGCTGCTGCATCATCTCTTCCATCTCTTTTTGCAGCTTGGCCTGCTCGGCTGCTTTACGCTTGCGCTCAGCCGCGATCTTGGCCTGTTTGTCGGCCTCTGCCTTGGCTTTCTTCTCTGCGTCAGCTTTTGCCTTTTTGTCAGCCTCTTCCTTGGCCTTCTTCTCGGCGTCGGCTTTGGCTTTTTTCTCAGCCTCTGCCTTGGCTTTCTTCTCGGCTTCGGCCTTGGCTTTCTTGTCAGCTTCCGCTTTCTTGGCCTTGGCTTCTGCCGCCTTGGCCTTCTCCTCGGCCTCTTTCTTCTCTTGTTCCTTTTTCTTCTTCAGCGCCAGCGCCTTGCTTTCGGCTTCCGCCGCTTTACGCTCGGCTTCGGCCTTCTTGGTCTTCTGCTCTTCCAGCTTGCGGGCTTCCTCGGCTTTTTGGGCCTTCTCTTCCGCCTGCTTCTGCTCGGCCACTTTCTTCTGCTTCTCGGCCTCAGCCTTACGGGTGGCCTCTTCGGCCTGCTTGCGCTTGGTCTCGGCGATACGAAGCTGCTCCTGTTTCTGAGCCAGCTCGCGCTTGGCGAGATCCGTGTCTTCCTTATCCTTCTCTTTCTCTACCTTCTGAGGCTTGGGCTGAGATTTCTGCTGCTGGATCTGCTTGGCCTGTTCGTTGAGGAAATTCTCATCGAGCATGACGGCATTGACGATCTGCCCCTTCGATTCGGGTCGCTTCGGTTTGCTGAAATCGAGCCCGACAAACAGGATGATGCCGATGATCAGGTGCAGCAGAAACGACGCGATGAGATAACCGGAAATACCACGCTTCACATCCATCTCCGTTAGTTCACCGGATCTGTCATCAGGCCAACCTGAGGCACGCCCGCATTCTTGAGGGCCACCATCAACAGGATCACCTCTTCGTAGCGCACGGCCTTGTCACCCGCGACCACCACGGGGGCATTCTGGTTGATCGCCAGATAGCCCATGGCTTTTTCGGTGATGTATTGCTGCATCGCCTCTGGCGTGCCGCTTGGCACCGGCTCATCATCGGCTTCGCCAGCCTTGATGACATACTCGCCTTCGGTATTGACGCTGACGATGAAGGGCGGCTTGGCATCTTCCGGCAACTGCTCGGACTCAGCCTGTGGCAGATCCACCTTGACCCCTTGCGTGATCACCGGCGTGACCGCCATAAAGATGATAAGCAGCACCAGCATGACGTCGATATAGGGAACCACGTTGATCTCGGCCACCTTCTTGCGCCGGATCCGCTGATAGGTTTGCATTACTGATCACCCTGCTGCTGTGCAATTTGACGGTTCAGAATGGTGGTGAACTCGTCCATGAAGTTGGCGTAGGCGTTTTCCAGCCGCTCGACCTTGTTGGAGAAGCGGTTGTAGAAGATGACCGCCGGGATCGCGGCAAACAGACCCATTGCGGTGGCGATCAGCGCTTCCGCGATACCCGGTGCCACCATCTGCAGGGTGGCCTGCTGCACCTGACCCAGGGCGATAAAGGCGTTCATGATCCCCCATACGGTACCGAACAGACCGATATAGGGGCTGATGGAACCGATGGTCGCCAGCACCGGCAGGTTGGATTCAAGTTCATCCACCGCACGGGAGAGGGAGACGCGCATGGCGCGGTAGGTACCGTCCATCACCGCATCCTGACCACGGGCACCGGCCTTGAGCAAGCGGGCATACTCCTTGAAGCCGGAGTAGAAGATATCTTCCATGCCTTCGATATCATCGCGGCGGGAAGAGGACTCCTGATAGAGGCGATTGAGATCGACCCCTGACCAGAAGCGATCTTCAAACTGTTCCGATGCGAGATTGGCCGCCTTGATCGCCTTGGAGCGCTGGATAATCAGCGCCCACGAGACAATAGACATGCTCATCAGGGTCATCATGACCAGTTTTACCAACAGGCTGGCTTGCCAAAACAGGCCAATAAACGAAATTTCAGCGTGCACTTAACAGCACTCCCTTGATTTTTTCAGGTATAGCTACAGGTTTCATTTGCGGATGACTGACACAGGCTATCTGTACCATGGCCTGGGTGATCAGTCGTCCATCAGCCGCCAGGATCTGCTGCGAAAAACGCAGGGATGCGCGTTTCACTTCAATCACTTGCGTTAATACAGTTAAAAGTTCATTAAAACGGGCCGCCGAGCGGAAATCGATCTCAGTTCGGCTCACCACGAAGGCATATCCCTCCTGCAGCCAGACGTCCTGTTCGACCCCTTTGGCACGAAGAAACTCGGTGCGAGCGCGTTCCATAAACTTGAGATAATTGGCGTTGTAGACGATGCCCCCGGCGTCGGTGTCTTCGTAGTAGACACGCACCGGAAACTCAAAGACTTCCCCCATAACAATCTGTGATCCATTCGACAGTCAGATGGGGGGCTATCATAGCGCAGGGCTGAATAGGAAAGAAGCAGGGGGAGACAGGGAAATCCTGCCTCCCCCCGTTTTTTATGAAAGGAAATATGAATGTGTCAGCCAGAGGCCATACAACAAACTGGGCCAGGCGAGCCAGGGGTTGAACAGCACACGTCCGGGCAGGCTTTTCAGATGAAAGCCAAGCCCGTTAAGTACGCCACAACAGACGGCCCACATCAGCCAGGGAGCAAGCCAGTGGCCATGCTCGCTGGTGTTGGCCGCGATCAGATTGGGGGCCTGTAAAATAGCGACGGCCAACAAGGCCGCCGCGAGTAACATCAACCCCTGCCACGGCTGGCGCTCCAGTGGAGCGGCCAGCCTGGCGAGTCGATCACTTGTTTTCATCGATCTGACGATCCATGTTCTCGGTGTGTTCCAGCCACAGCGCATTGATGATGCCAAATGCACAGGCCAGCAACAGCCCCAGGATCCAGGTGAAATACCACATTGTCAGCGCACCTCTTAATAGAGAGATTGTTGGTTATCTTCGATGTGCTTGTTGGTTACCCGGCCAAACATCTTGATGTAAGTCCAGAGGGTGTAACCCAGCACAATCGGTACGAAGATCGCTGCAGCCACAGTCATCACCTGCAAGGTGTTGAAGGAGGCGGTAGCATCCCACATGGTCAGGCTCAGTGACGGCTCAAGGCTTGAGGGCATCACGAACGGGAACATGGAGAAACCGGCGGTGAGGATGACCCCGGCAATCGCCAGCGAGGAGCTGGTAAACGCCAGCCAGCCGATGTTCATGCGGGCAAACAGCCCAGTCAGCAGGCTCATGGCCAGACCCAGTACAGGAGCGGCCACCATCCACGGATAGAGGGTGTAGTTGTTCATCCAGGCGCCAGCCTGCAGGACAACTTCCTTGTTCATCGGGTTGGATACTGCGTCGGTCGCGGCAGCCTTGACGATGACATACCCTTCCATACCGCTTACCCACCAACCCGCGGCAGCAAACAGCACCAGGGTCACCAGTGAGCAGATCATGGCGGCAGTGCGGGAACGCGCCAGCACTTCACCATCGGTCTTCATCATCAGCCAGGTTGCGCCCTGGGTGAGCAGCATGAACAGGCTCACCAGACCAGCCAGGATGCCGAACGGGTTAAGCAGGCCAAAGAAGTTGCCGTGGTAGGTCAACATCATGAACTGGTTAAACTCGAACGGAACACCTTGCAGCAGGTTGCCAAAGGCCACACCAAAGACGATGGGCGGCACGGCGCTACCGGCGAACAAGGCCCAATCCCAGTTGCTGCGCCATTTGGCATCAGCACGCAGCGAACGGTACTTGAAACCGACCGGACGCAGGAACAGCGC
This sequence comes from Aeromonas sp. QDB11, assembly GCF_027705265.1. NCBI lineage: Bacteria > Pseudomonadati > Pseudomonadota > Gammaproteobacteria > Aeromonadales > Aeromonadaceae > Aeromonas > Aeromonas sp. QDB11. Next base: position 40,993 of record NZ_JAPDBM010000015.1, read on the forward strand.
CATCAGCGTCAGGATCATGGCGATGTAGAAGCCGGAGAATGTCGCGGCATACACCATCGGCCAGGCAGCGAACAAGGCACCACCGGCAGTGACCAGCCAAACCTGGTTTCCTTCCCAGTGCGGCCCCATGGTGTTGAGCATCACGCGGCGCTCGACATCTTTCTTGCCGACGAACGGGAGCAGTGCGCCTACCCCCATGTCGAAGCCGTCAGTGATGGCAAAACCGATCAGCAGTACGCCGACCAGAGCCCACCAGATGACACGCAGAGTTTCGTAATCAAACATGGTCGCTCTCCTTATGCCTTGAGCTGTTCAAAGTGATACTTGCCAGTCTTCAGGCTGCTGGGGCCAAGACGGGCATACTTGAACATCAGGTACATCTCGATAACCAGAAGTACGGTATAGAACAGGCAGATACCGATCAGAGAGAACCAGATTTCAGCTGCAGGCAAGTTGGATGCAGACAGGGAAGTCGGCAACACCTCTGCAATGGTCCACGGTTGGCGACCATATTCAGCCACAAACCAGCCGGCTTCGATCGCGATCCACGGCAGCGGGATACCCCACAGCAGACCCTTGAGCAGCCACTTGCGCTGGCCGATCTGGTGACGGGCACTGTCATAGAAGGCCATACCGATCAGCACCAGCATCAGCATGCCGACGGCAACCATGATGCGGAAGGCGAAGAACAGCGGCAGTACCTGCGGGATGGAGTCATCCACCGCGGCCTTGATCTGATCGTCAGTCGCGTCGGTCACGTTGCTGGTGTAGCGCTTGAGCAGCAGACCGTAGCCCAGATCCTGCTTCACTTCGTCGAAGCGAGCGCGGGTCTCGTCAGACTTGTCACCGGATTGCAGCTTGGTCAGCAGGTCGTAAGCGGTCATACCATTGCGGACGCGCAGTTCGTGCTCGCTCTTCAGATCCTTCAGACCGGTTACCTGACCGTCCAGAGAACGGGTCGCGATAATGCCCAGTGCATAGGGGATCTTGATGGCGTAGTCGGTGCGCATCTCTTCCTGATTCGGAATACCGAACAGGGTAAAGGCGGCCGGAGCAGGTTCAGTTTCCCACTCGGCTTCGATAGCGGCCAGTTTCACCTTCTGCACTTCACCGGTCTCGTAACCGGATTCGTCACCGAGGATCAGCACGGACACGATGGAAGCCATACCGAACGCGGCGGCAATGGCGAAGGAGCGACGGGCAAACGCCACATCACGATTCTTCAGCAGGTAGTAGGAGGAGATACCCAGCACAAACATGGCGCCACAGGTATAGCCAGCCGCCACAGTGTGGACGAACTTGACCTGGGCAACCGGGTTGAGCACCACGTCAGCGAAGCTCATCATCTCCATCCGCATGGATTCGAAGTTGAACTCGGCACCAACCGGGTTCTGCATCCAGCCGTTGGCGACCAGGATCCAGAGGGCGGAGAGGTTGGTACCCAGCGCCATCAACCAGGTGGCAACCAGATGCTGCTGCTTGCTCAGACGATCCCAACCAAAGAAGAACATACCGACGAAGGTGGACTCCAGGAAGAAGGCCATCAGCCCCTCGATGGCCAGCGGGGCCCCGAAGATATCGCCGACATAATGGGAGTAGTACGCCCAGTTCGTCCCGAACTGGAACTCCATGGCCAGGCCTGTGGTGACCCCCAAGGCAAAGTTGATACCAAACAACTTACCCCAGAATTTGGTCATGTCCCGGTAGATGGTGTTGTTGGTCATCACATAGACGGATTCCATGATCGCCAGGAGAAAAGCCATTCCCAGCGTCAGGGGTACAAACAAAAAGTGATAAAGGGCCGTCGCAGCGAACTGGAACCGCGATAGGTCTACCACATGCTCAGCAATCATGATGTTTCCTCACCGATTATTGGCACGGCTATTTTAAGTTTTAAGCACAAAGCTTCCGTTGGAGGTTATCGAATGAGCCTCATTGAGACATGTCACAACAAAACGCGTTCAGTAACCACTGGCATTAACAACAAGGCAATACGAGAACACAAACAAAGCTAATGTTTAACAATTACAAAACAATCAGCCTGAATTTATTCTCGCCCATGATGACCGGGTTTTTATATCACCTTTATTTGATTGAAATCAATGTAAAAGGACCCGCCATACATGGCTTTAAAAGGCATTTTTAATCTATTTCACGATTATTGACGCGAGCCGGATCACAAAACATGACAAATCGTAAAACATTGATTTAAATCAATTTAAGAATTTAACATCCCGCCACCCCGTTAAATTTGAAAAGCGTGGATGACGCGCCTTTTCCCATGTTATCCGGGTCAGGCGATCTGATTCGAAAACTCAATTTAAAACTGCAAAGAATGCATACTCATGCGAACCAATTTCATCAATCAAGACATTAGATAAACTAATTTGAAAAGTGCAATTTTTCTTGTTTGCCCGGGTCGGTTCGAACTCCTACAATGCGCCTCGCAGTGAGGGCATACCCTTGGATACAGGCCGGTTAATCTGGGTTCACGGTACGTATTCGACGATCAATTTGAACCTGTCTATTGGAATCGAAGATGAAAAAGTTTGTTGCTAAAACCATCCGTTACTACAAGCTTTCCTTTGTTCAGCTCTATCAAATGAACCGACTCTGAGAGCTCGCGACGGCTCAACTGTTTATTTTCCGGTCTGTGTCCAGACGCACTCACTGTCTGTGAACATCCATCCTGAATTGTCTTTGCCCACCGCATCCGCCGTGGGCTTTTTTTTTGCCCGGATAATAAAAAACCGCCTTTGACGGCGGTTTCATATTCAAACGACTGTTTTTACTTCTCATCTGGTCGCTGAAGACCGAAATGAGCGTAGGCTCGTGTGGTCGCAATCCGTCCTCTGGGTGTACGTTGCAGATACCCCTGCTGGATCAGATAAGGCTCCAGCACATCTTCGATAGTATCTTTCTCTTCCCCGATCGCGGCGGCCAGATTATCGAGACCCACCGGGCCCCCCATAAACTTGTCTATCACAGCCAACAATAACTTGCGGTCCATGAAGTCAAACCCTTCGTTATCGACATCCAGCATGTCCATGGCGCGGGCCGCGATGGGGCCATCGATGCGGCCATCGGATTTCACCTGGGCAAAATCGCGCACCCGCCTTAACAAACGGTTAGCAATCCGCGGCGTGCCGCGAGAGCGACGTGCGACCTCAATGGCACCATCTTCCGTCATCTCGAGTCCCAGGCAGCGGGCACTGCGGGAGACGATATCGGTCAGATCCTTGACGTTGTAGAACTCCAGCCGCTGGACGATGCCGAAGCGATCCCGCAGCGGGCTGGTGAGTGAACCGGCCCGGGTGGTGGCGCCAATCAGGGTGAAGGGAGGCAGATCCAGCTTGATGGAGCGGGCCGCAGGCCCCTCCCCGATCATGATGTCGAGCTGGTAATCCTCCATCGCCGGATAGAGCACCTCCTCCACCACCGGACTGAGGCGGTGGATCTCGTCGATGAACAGCACATCGTTCGGTTCGAGGTTGGTGAGCAGCGCCGCCAGATCCCCCGCTTTCTCCAGCACCGGGCCGGAGGTGGTCTTGATATTGACCCCCATCTCGTTGGCGACGATGTTGGCGAGGGTGGTCTTGCCCAGACCCGGCGGGCCAAAGATCAGCAGGTGATCGAGCGCCTCGCCCCGCTGGCGCGCCGCTTCGATAAAGATCTCCATCTGCTCGCAGACGGTATCCTGACCGGTGTAGTCAGCCAGCTTCTTGGGGCGGATGGCCCGATCGATAATCTCATCCTCGCGCGCGGCGCTTGATGAGATAAGACGGTCTGCTTCAATCATCAACTACCTCACACCAGGCTACGCAGGGATTCACGGATGATCTCTTCCACCGACATCCCCTCTTTGGCGATCTTGCTGACAATCTGGCTCGCCTGCTGCGGCTTGTAACCGAGAGCCACCAGCGCACTGGCCGCCTCTTCGGTCACATCCGGCGCACGCAATTCGGGCTCACTGGCTGGCAAGGTGACTAGGGCCGGAGAGAAGAGATCGTGGCTGACCCAGCCCTTGAGCCGATCTTTCATCTCCACCACCAGCCGCTCGGCGGTCTTCTTGCCGACACCCGGCAGTTTGACCAGGGAGCTTATCTCTTCGCGTTCGACACTCAGCACGAACTGGGTAGCGGTCATACCGGAGAGAATGGCCAGCGCCAGCTTGGGGCCGACCCCGTTGGTCTTGATCAGCTCGCGGAACAGCGCCCGCTCCTGCTTGTGGTTGAAACCATAAAGCAGCTGGGCATCTTCGCGCACCACGAAGTGAGTATGGATGGCCGCCTCCTTGCCGATCTCCGGCAAATCATAGAAGCAGCTCATCGGCATCTGCACCTCGTAGCCGACCCCGCCCACTTCCAGCAAGACCTCGGGGGGCTGCTTTTCAATGACAATGCCTCTCAAGCGACCAATCACGGCTCTCTCCTCACCAATACAGCTATTCGTAAATTGGCTCATAGCATAAAGAATAACTGGATAAGTATCCAGCATAGGGCCGTGACAGGAGCGTCGTCAGAGAGGCTTTTTATTCAATTAGCCACCATGCTTGATCGGGTGCAGCCAGTGCACGGGATGTTTCAACACCGCAGCGGACCCTGACCGGGGGATAAACCACTACACTAAACCCGTTCGGAACCGAACATGGTGCCAATGTCGATACCAAGGAAGGCCATCACATGAAAATTGTTACCACCGCCAATCTGGGTCTTGCCATCTTGCTCGGCTGCACGCTGGGCATGGGGATCGTGGGCTGGTATGGCAGCCAGCGGCTTGCCGACCTGCTCTCCTATGTGCTGGGCGCCGCCTGGCAGACCGCCGATGGCGCCATGGAGGGTTCGATAGAGCTGGGCAATCAGCAGCTCTATATCCAGAAGATGCAAAACGGCGCGCCGCTCAATCGGGCCGAACTCGATGCTGCCAAGGCTGCAACCGATGATGCGCTGGCCCGGGTCAGCCAGGGCCAGCTGATCGATAGCGCGGCCCTTGCCACCATGGATCAGCAGAAACAGGGCTATCAACAGCAGCAAGAGAAGCTGCTGGCGCTTTATCAGGCCTATACCGAGGCGGATCAGGCGCTGCATCAGAACGCCGACCTGATGGCCCGTCTCTCGACCCAGCTGGAGGTGATCGGCGATGGCGCGGTAGAGGCGCTGACCCAATCCCCCGACCAGACCATCAGCTGGAACAGCGGCCTCTCTACCCGCTGGGAAGCGGCCGACGGGGGGATGGAGTCCAACATCGGCTTTTTGCGCCAGCTCTATGCGCTGGAGAAGATGCGCAGACAGGGGGTCACGGCGGCGATCAAGGCCGAGCTGAAAGAGGCGACCGATTTCTACCACGAAGCGATCGACAGCATGCTCGGCACCGGGCTGTTCGATATCGAGGGAACCGGCGAATTTGCTGGCAAGACACTGTCGGCAGAGTATCGCGCCCTGCAGACCCGACATCAGCAATTGATGGGGCAGTGGATCGAGGCACTCGGCAGCTATCAGGCCCAGCAGGCTCTCTATGAGGCCAGTGCCGACCAGCTGAAACAACAACTGGTTGCCATCGAGGCGAGCGGTGATGCCACCGTCGAGGATCAGGTCACCCAACTCAACGGCATCATCAGCCAGACCCGCGCCCTGTTGCTCGGTGGCCTGTTGCTGAGCCTGATCATGGTCACTCTCTGCGGCTTCTGGCTGACCCGCAAGCTGGTGACGCCGCTGCTGCAAGTGGACAAACGGATGCAGGATATCGCCGCCGGCGAGGGGGATCTCAACGCACGCATCAACCTGCAACGGGATGACGAGATCGGTTCGCTGGCCAACAGCGTGGATCGCTTCATCGAAAAATTGCAGAAGATGATCAGCTCCACCATGGACAACAATCAGCACATCAGCGAACACGTCCACACCTCGGTCAACCGGGTGGAAGCGATCAGCCAGAGCAGCCGCCAGACCGCCGAACACGCCCAGGCCCTGCACCACGACAGCGAACAGATGGTGCAGGTAGCGACCACCATATCGGACAACTGCAGCATGGCGGCCCAGAATGCCAACGAGGTGCGCCAGCTGACCACCGAGAGCAGCCAGTACGTCGCCTCGGCCAGCGCGGGCATGCAGCGGGTGGTGCAGGAGGTGGGCGAGTGCGCCGTCGCCATCAACTCCCTCAAGGAGCAGGCGAGCCAGATTGGCCAGATCATCTCCACCATCAGCGGCATCTCGGAGCAGACCAACCTGCTGGCCCTCAATGCGGCCATCGAAGCGGCCCGGGCGGGCGAAATGGGGCGCGGCTTTGCGGTGGTGGCTGACGAGGTGCGCACCCTGGCCAATCGCACCGCCACCTCCAGCGCCGAGATCAGCCAGGTGATCAGCAGCATCCAGCAGCAGACCGAGACCGCCTACCTGATGATGCAACGCAACCTCAAGACGGTGGAGTCCGGCATGCAGGACTCCGAGAACACCAAGCAGATCCTGTTCAAGGTGGAAGGGGCCATCGACCAGCTGGCCGACATGGTACAGCAGGTGGCCGATGCCACCGGGCAGCTGTCACACACCCTGAGCCACTCCTCCGACAAGGTCTCCGGTATCAGTCTGCAAGCCAGAACCGGCGAACAGGAGGCGCAGGAGTGCCTGCAGCTCGCCTCCTCGCTCCATCAAGCCAGCCTGCTGCAGCAGCGCCTGCTCTCCCAGTTCCGGGTGTAGCCATCTCCCGCCGAGCCCGGCGCAGAAAAAATGCCAGTCCGCGTGAACGGACTGGCATTTGCTTTTCTGCGGACCGGACACACCGTCCGGCCATCGGCGAGTTACTGGCGAACCAGACGGTAGATGGCGTAGCCCGGGTGCTTCTCGTCATCCATCGGCAAGGTGGACTGATAGGCCAGATCCTTGCCTGCCAGCGCCTTGGCCTCTTCACGGGGCGATGAGTAGAGACGGACATCCACCCCGGCAGGCAGCGCCTTCATGTGCCAGTTGTTGTCGGCGGCCGGGCTGAATCCTTGCGGATTGCTGGCGGAACGGGATTTCAGATATTGGGCGACGATCTCGCGCGTCTCGAAGGGATCTTCATGCACGATATTGCTGCCATCCACACCCGGGAAGTGGCCGCCCCCGCTGGCGCGGTAGTTGTTGGTCACCACATAGAACTTCTGGGCCGGATCGATGGGCTGGCCGTTGAAGGTCAGGTTGCTGATCCGCTGACCCTCGCTCACCTTCTCCCCCTCCTTGTTGTAACGGGCGGGCTGGGTGATATCCACCTCGTAGTTCACTCCGTCGATCACATCGAAGTTGTAGGTGGGGAACTTCTCGTTCACCAGCCATTGCACCTCGCCCTTGGCCGAGTCAACCCAGTTGAACTGACCGGCACTCATCTCCAGCCACTCCTTGACGGTGGCGCCGTTCACCTCGACCACCTGCAGGGTGTTCGGGTAGATGTAGAGGTCCGAGACGTTGCGCAGGGAGATATCCCCCGCCGTCACATAGGTGAAATCGGTAATGCCGTTGCGACCACCACGGAACGGGGCGGCGGCAGAGAGGATCGGATAGGACTCCTTGAGCAGGCCATCCTTTTGCAACTGCTCGGCATGCTGGCGCTGGGCATCGCTCACCAGCTGCACCGAGGGGTCATCCTGCACCAACGCAAAGAAGCTGTGGATGGATGAGGTGATCTTGCCGAGCGGGCGATCCAGCCACTGGTTGGTCGCGTCGTGGTCCGCCTTGACCAGAGCCACTACCTGCTCGTCTACCTTGCTCCCTTCGCTGGAATCGATCTGGCGCAAGGCTGATTGGCTCTGCTTCACCTGCCACTTGCCAGCCACCTGCTCCAGCTTGAGATCGATGATCCCCAGATGGTTACCCCAGAAGCCCGGCATCACGGTGGGAATCCCATTCAGGGTGCCCGCCTGATTATCCACCAACGGCAGATCCGGGAAGTCGCCGGGGAAGTTCTTGTGGGCATGGCCCAGCATCAGGGCATCGATCCCCTCGACCTTGGCCAGATGCCAGGCCGCGTTCTCCATCATGGCTTCATAGCTGCCGGCATTGATGCCGGAGTGAGCGACCACCACCACCACGTCGGCCCCCTTGGCGCGCAGTTCGGGCACATAGTGGTTGGCGGTTTCGACCATGTCGGCCACCACCACCTTGCCTTCCAGATGACGCTTGTCCCACTGCAGCACCTGCGGCGGCGTCAGCCCCAGAATACCAACCTTGACGGTCTGCGACTGCCCCTTGTCATCCTTCACCTGACGATCCAGCAGCAGATAGGGGGTGAACTTGTTGCCGCTCCAGTCGATCTTGCCATTGCTATCACGCTTGAAGGCATCCCCCTCAAACACGTTGGCGTTGACGTAGGGGAAGTTGGCCCCTTTAAGGATCTTGCCCAGATAATCGAGGCCGTAGTTGAACTCGTGGTTGCCGAGGTTGCCCACGTCATAACCCAGCTCATTCAGTGCCTTGATGGCGGGATGGGCCTGCTTGTCGAGGTAACCGGCACCCGATTGCTCGAAAATGTAGTCCGCCAGCGGCGAGCCCTGGATCAGGTCACCGTTGTCCAGCAGCAGGTTGTTGGGGTTCTCGGCGCGGGCGGCGCGGATCAGCAAGGCGGTACGGGAGAGACCGAATTTGCGATCCTCCTTGTTCTGGTAGTAGTCATAGCCCAGCACATTGGAGTGGATATCGGAGGTCTGGATCAGCCGCAGCGAGACGGCACCGGGCTGATCCTGCTTTTCTGCGCCACAGGCAGACAGCAGCATGATGGAGGCAATGACGCCCAGCTTCATGGTTCTATTCACTGGATTTTCCTTATTTTTATCTAGCAAGTCACAAGGATGGAAAATTTCACCGGAGAATATGCCACAAACTGGCGTCTTGATTAATTTTTATGAAACCGGGCAGCACAATGCCCGGTCCCCTGCTAACCCCCCAGGGCGAGTTGCAGTGCCAGCGTCAGCATGATGATGCCGACCAGCAGGTCGATCCCCCGCTGCACCCGGCTGCGTGCCAACCAGGGCGCCAGTGCCGCCGCCCCCAGCGCCAGCGAGTAGAACCACACCAGCGAGGCCAACATGGCCCCCGCCGCAAAAGCCGGGCGCAGGGACTCATTTACCTGACTACCCAGCGAGCCGAGCAGCATCAGGGTATCGAGATAGACGTGCGGGTTGAGCAGCGTGACCCCCAGCGTCATCGCCAGCACGCTCTTGGCCCCCATCCGCCGGGCTGAGTCGGCCAATCCCTCCCCCTTACCGCGCCAGGCGCTGAGCAGGGAGCGGCCGCCAAACCAGCTGAGAAACAGCACCCCGCCCCAGGTGAGCAGCGCCATGCCGAGGGGGCTGGCGGCCAGCAGATTGGCTCCGCCAAATACGCCGATGGCAATCAGGACGAGATCGCAGCCGCTGCAGAGCGTGGCGCTCAGCAGATGGTGATTGCGATGGATGCCCCGGCTCAGCACAAAGGCATTCTGGGCACCGATGGGGATGATCATGGCAAGGCCGATGGTGAAGCCTTGCAACGTCGTAGCGAGCAGCATGAGAGTACCGTCCGAAGTGATGAATGAACGGCACTATAGCGAGGGGGAAGCATCCAGAGAAATGCGTTGATTTACTGATTGATTCATTTTGCTAATGATGGCCGCCACAGCAATCCGCTATTCAATCCCTTGTCAATTACCGGATCTGACAATTGTGACCCTCGGAGTGCGGCAGGAGAATCGGTTGTGTCTGTCGAGCTCCGACCTACTGCAGCACGCTGGGGAAGTTGGTGACCACAACCTGCTCCAGATTGGGTAACAACAGCCCGGTGCCAACGCCCTTGGCAATGGCCTGATAGCGGTTCATGGAGCCGGTTTTGCGGGTGACCTGATTGAGGTGGTAATTGACCGTGCGCTCGGTGATCCCGAGGATGCAGGCGATCTCGCTGGAGGTCTTCCCTTCACTTGCCCAGAACAGGCACTCGGTCTCGCGCTCGGTCAGGGGCTCTTTGCCCGCACTGTCCATCATGCTGAACCGCACCACCCGAATGGCCGCATCAAAGATGTAATTGGACATCCAGGAGAGGATCGGCGAGGACTCCAGCAGCAGATCGCTCGAGGCCCGCTCGGCCGTGATGAAGGAGAGAATGCCGTTCTCCCCGGCTGCGCCGTGCAGGGGGAAGGAGATGCCGTTGCGCAAGCCGAACTCGGCTGCCAACCCCATCACATCCATGCTCCCCTCTTGCAGAAAGCTGGCTCGCTCATCGAGGCGATTCCAGTAGATGGGCAGCGTCTGCTTGCGCGCCAGCTGGATCACCGGATCGCACGCCAGCATGTTGTTCTCGGTATAGGCCTGCACCCAGGAGTCGGGGCAGCGGTTGAACAGCACCACCTTGGGCCTTTGCATCGACATCGGCAGGATCAGGGCAAAGCGGTAGTAGTCGTAGCCCATCCCGAGCGTAAAGCGACCAATCAGTTCGGCCAGACAATTGCCATCTGTCACCGAAGTGAAATGTTCGAGGTACTCAAGCAGTTGGTCTCTGTTCATATGAAAGCCCCCTTGGCCAGACATGTGATTATAACGGCGAATAGCAAGATAGAGGGTCCAAAATGTTGGTTTTCAAAGGAAAATTGAGAGAACACCCACGAAATGAGGTGGAAAATGAACTCTATCGCTTTCGAAATCGCGTCTTTTCCGACCGGCTCGGCTGGGATGTGGAGTCACATCGTGGCCTGGAGCGCGACAACTTTGACACGCCAGATACCCACTGGGTGCTGATCGAAGACGAGCAAGGCGTGTGTGGCTGCATCCGGCTGCTCAACTGTGCCGATGCCTATATGCTGCCCACCATCTTCCCCACCGCCCTTGCCGGTGAACGCGCACCACGCAGCCCCGATGTCTGGGAACTGACCCGTCTGGCTATCGATGCCCAGCGCGCTCCGCGCATGAATAACGGCGTCAGCGAACTCACTTGCGTCATCTTCCGCGAGGTCCATGCCTTCGCCCAGGCCCACGGGATCCGCGAGCTGGTCGCCGTCGTCAGCCTGCCGGTGGAGCGCATCTTCCGCCGCCTCGGCCTGCCCATCGAACGACTCGGCCACCGTCAGGCGGTCGATCTGGGCGCGGTGCGGGGCGTTGGCATCCGCTTTCATCTGGATGAACGCTTCGCGCAGGCGGTCTCCCAACCTCTGCTGGGCCATTATCAAACCAGTCATTATCCACTGCAGCAGCCGTCACTGGCGCTGGCAGTCCACTCATAAAAAATCCCGGGAAAACAGACCCGGGATAAACAGATCGCTATGATTCCGCAGGGCTACCCCATACGGCACCAGAGAGTATCCTCCCTCAGTGACCTGACCACTACTGTCAAAAATCACAGCGCCGCCCCCGTTTCAGCCACCATTGTTGTCCCGGCCCGGCTGACGTAGAGTCAGCCCTGATACAACGGGAGGGACGCAATGAAAGAGCTGGATTACAAACTGCTGCGGGCACTGGATGCAGTGCTGCAGGAGCAGAACTTCGATCGGGCGGCCAAGTCGCTCCATATCACCCAGTCGGCCATCTCCCAACGGATCAAGCAGTTGGAGCAGCAATTTGCCGAGCCGCTGCTCATTCGCAGCCAGCCGCTGCAGGCCACCCCGCTCGGCCAGAAACTGCTGGCCCACTACCGTCAGGTACACCAGCTAGAGCTTGAACTGGCGGGGGATCTGACCCCCGACGAGCCGCAGGGGCCGATCCGGATCAGTATCGCCGTCAACGCTGATAGCCTGGCCACCTGGTTCCTGCCCGCCATCGCCCCGCTGCTGGAACTGCACCCCATCGAACTCAACCTGCTGGTCGATGACGAGAGCCGTACCCTCGACAAGGTGCGCGAGGGGCAGGCCTTTGGCGCGGTCAGCCTGCAGCCCCGGCCGCTGGCGGGTTGCTGCGTCGACGAGCTGGGGGAGATGAACTACCTGCTCACCGCCAGCCCCGCCTTCGTGGCGCGCCACTTTCCCCACGGTCTGACTCGGGAGGCGCTGGCCAGGACACCGGCGGTGGCGTTCGATCAGCGCGATGATATGCATATCAGCTTCATGCGCCGTCACTTCGGGCTGGAGCCCGGCGGTTATCCCTGTCATACCGTTCACTCGTCAGAAGCCTTCGTCGCCATGGCCGAACAGGGGCTGGCCTACTGTCTGATCCCCGAATTGCAGATCAGATCGCAGCTGCAAGCCGGAACACTGGTCAACCTCAGCCCCGACCACATCTTGATGGAACGACTCTACTGGCACCGCTGGGTACTGGAAAAAGGGGTGCACAAACAGCTCTCCCTGCGGCTCATTGACCACGCCAGATCGCAGTTGAAACCACGCTGAGCAGGCCATTCACCTTGGCTTTGGAGGGGTAAAAACGTATAGTGCTGGGCGATCCTTCATCAGGTCTCCACCCAGGTTTTCCACTTCAGGTTCCTCACTTATGTTCCAAGACAATCCGCTGCTGGCCCAGCTCAAGCAACAAATCCGCGAAAACATTCCGAAGAAAGAGGGTGTGATCCGCGCCTCGGACCGGGGCTTCGGCTTTCTGGAAGTCGATGAGAAGACCAGCTATTTCGTGCCGCCTCCCTACATGAAGAAGGTGATGCACGGTGACCGGGTGACCGCCCTGATCCGCACCGAAAAAGAGAAGGAAGTGGCCGAGCCGGATACCCTGCTGGAGCAGTCCGTTACCCGCTTCGTGGCCCGGGTCAAGATGTTCCGTGACCGCCTCAACGTGGTCGCCGATCACCCGCTGATCAAGGATGCCATCAAGGCCCGCGTCAAGAAGGGCCTAGATGAGAAAGAGTTCAAGGAAGGGGACTGGGTGGTGGCCACCCTCAAGCGCCATGCGCTGGTTGACGGCAACTTCTCTGCCGAGATCATCCAGAAGATCGCCGCCCAGGAAGATCACAATGTGCCCTGGTGGGTGGTGCTGGCGCGCCACAATCTGGCCCAGATCGAACCGGCTGACTTGCCGGAGTGGAAGGTCATCGAGGAAGAGGAGCTGCCACGCACAGATCTGACCGATGTCCCCTTCTTCACCATCGACGGTGCCAAGACCAAGGACATGGATGACGCCCTGGCAATCCGCAAGCTGGATAACGGCTGGGAGCTGCTGGTCGCCATCGCCGACCCGACCGCCTATGTGGCCGAAGGGAGCGAGCTGGACAAAGAGGCCGCCCAGCGCGCCTTTACCGTCTACATGCCGGGCCGCAACGTGCCGATGATCCCGCGCACCCTCTCCGACGAACTCTGCTCCCTGAAAGAGGGCGAGGAGCGCAACACCCTGTGCGCCCGTCTGCACATCGCCGAAGATGGCCTGCTGATGGAGGAGACCGAGTTCTTCGCCGCCCGCATCTGCTCCCACGCCCGCCTCAGCTATGACGATGTCTCCGACTGGGCCGAGCATGGCAAAGCGCTGACCATCGATGCTGGCGTGCTGGCCCAGCTGCCGCTGATGAAGGCGATGACCGAAGCGCGCATCGCATGGCGCACCGAGCACGCGCTGGTATTCCCGGATCGCCCGGACTACGACTTCGAGCTGGGCGAAAATGGCGAAGTGCTTGCCATCCACGTCGAGCCGCGCCGCATCGCCAACCGCATGGTGGAAGAGTCGATGATCGCCGCCAACATCTGCGCCGGTCGCGTACTGGGCAAGAGCGTCGGTTACGGCATCTTCAACGTTCACACCGGCTTTGACGAAGAGTCCCTCGACGGCGCCATCGACCTGCTGAAAAGCGCCGAGGCCCCGTTCGAGCGCGACGAGATCGCCAGCCTGACCGGCTTCTGCGCCCTACGCCGCTGGATCGACAACCTCGATACCCGCTGGCTGGATGGCAAGATCCGCCGCTTCCAGAGCTATGCGCTGATGTCCTCCGAACCGGGCGCCCACTACGGCCTGGGTCTGGATGCCTACGCCACCTGGACCTCCCCGATCCGTAAATACGGCGATATGGTCAACCATCGTCTGCTCAAAGCGGTCATCGCTGGCAAGACCCCGGGTGAGCGCCCGAGCACAGAGCTCACCGAGCATCTGACCGCCTGCCGCCGCCTGCACCGCATGGTCGAGCGCGACATCGGTGACTGGCTCTATGTCCGTTACCTGAAAGCCGCCGCGGGCACCGATCAGCTGTTCAACGCCGAGATCATCGACGTGATGCGTGCCGGTCTCAAGCTGCGTCTGCAAGAGAACGGCGCCGTGGTCTTCATGCCTGCCCGTCATATCCTCGACAACAAGGATCGGCTGGAGTGCAACTGGGACAACGGCCGCGTCTATCTGGACAAGACCGAAGTGGTCTATGAGCTGGGCCAGATCATCGAGGTCAAGCTGAGCGAAGCGGTGGAAGAGACCCGCTCCCTCATCGCCAAGCCGGCGGTCGCGCTGGTACCGGGCCCGGCACCGGAAGCACCGGTGGCCGAGAGTGCGCCAGCCGATAGCAGTGAAACGCCTGCGGACGCGGCCACCAAGGCAGAATAAGCCGCGCAGAGTCATCTGATCTGCCCGTGAGCCCGCCATCGTGCGGGCTCTCTTTTTTGCTCCGCATTCTGCCCAACCCGCGACCAAAACCACCGCCACGGGGCACGGTTTTCACCGCGATGGGCGGAGAACTCAGTGAATGTTTCTATGAGCCGCACTGAATGCAACCGTTATGTGCGCTACCTCTCCTTTCTGACATATTAATCAAAGAGAAATAACTATATACTCGCTTGGGTACACCCCAAGGGATATTGGTATGCAGGAATGGGACCCGGAACACTTCACCAACTTCGCTCAGTTATGCGAAGTGAGCCTCGCCACCATCCGTGAAAAAACCGATGCCGAACGCCTTTACCTCTGGCTGAAAGCCCCCGAACCGCAACTCTACAGCTTTCAGCTCGATCAGGGGCTGACCAGACTGGCTCCCGCTCATCTCGAACAGCTGACCCTGCCCCACCATCTGATCGACAAGGCGATGGGCAAGGGGCAACTGGTGATCGAGCAGATCTACCAGCCGCCAGACTCCGGTGAAAATGTCGAGCCAGCCCAGCCGCGGCTGCGCGCCTGCTTCCCCCTCAAACGGCACATGAAACTGGAAGGGGTCATCTATCTGGAGACCCACCGCCGCATCGACCGCCTCTCCTCTCGCCAGCGTCAGGGCATCCAGCTGCTTATTCACTATCTGACTGCCGAACTGAGCAATCACCTGCTCTCTTGCCAGGTGGATCAGGAGCGGGATCAACGGCTCCATACCCAGACCGATCTGGTGCAGAGTCAGGCGCTGCAGGGCTCCTTCCTCAATATGCTGCAGGCACTGCACATGGTCAGCGTCACCCTCTCCCGCAGCCGCAGCGAAAACGAGCTGCTGCGGGACGCCGTGCTGCTGGCTCGCAAGGAGCTGCAGTTCGACCGGGTCGCCATCTTCCTGATCGAGCCCGATGGCAAGACCATGCGCGGCACCTGGGGCACCAGCGAAGAGGGCGAGCTGGTCGACGAACATGGGTTCATCAGCCCCATTCCGGATCACCCCACGGTACAGGAGGCGCTCAGACGCAAAGACTACGTGCTGGTGCTGGAAGATACCCCGCTCTACTACGAGAAGCAGCAGGTAGGCCGTGGCTGGAACGCCATGGTATCGCTATGGGATGGCACCACTCCTATCGGCTGGATCGCCGCTGACAACCTGCTCTGGCACCGTCCGCTCAAGGCCTATCAGAGCGAGATCTTCAAACAGTACGCCGCCATTCTGTCACAACTGCTGATCCGCCAGCGCACCCAGGAGCAGCTGGAAACCCTCAACCGCCAGCTGGAGGCTCGGGTCGCCGAACGCACCATGCAGCTGGCCGAGACCAATCGGGCGCTGGAGGAGGCCAATCACCGCCTCTCCCTGCTGTCGCTGGAAGATCCCCTCACCGGCATCGCCAACCGGCGCCAGTGGGACATCACCATGCAGCGGGAGTGGGAGTGGGCACGACGCACCCAGAACCTGCTGGCGGTATTGATGATCGATGTGGACGAGTTCAAGGCCTACAACGACCACTTCGGCCATGCCAAGGGGGATCTCTGCCTGCAACAGGTGGCCCATGTGCTCCGGGATGCAGAGCGGCGCTGCACCAATCTGGTCGCCCGTTACGGTGGCGAGGAGTTCGTCATTCTGCTCTGCGCCCCCCAACCCGGTGAGGCCGAACAGCTGGCCGGGCGGATCCACGATGGTCTTGCCCGCTTGAAAATGCCCCATCCCGCCTCGCGGGTTGCTGATTTCATTACGGTTAGCATAGGCTTTAGCTATCTGGTTCCCTCCCAGGACGGAGCATGGCAGACCCTGACCGAACAGGCTGACCAAGCGCTCTACCACGCCAAGTCACAAGGGAGGGCCCGCACTCTGGCCTATCGGTGATCCCATGCTGTTGCGTCGCTATCCTATCTTCAATCGTCGCCTGGCTCTGGTGGCCTACGGCATCGACTATCAGCTCAGCTCACCGGCCGAATGGCCTTCACTGGCGCAACATTGCCGCCTGCTGGCGCAGGGGCGTCAATATCTGGTGCCCTTCACCCACGAACAGCTCGATGAACAGCGTCCCCTGCTGCTGGATCAGGACGCGATCCCGCTGGTTGAAGCCTCCAGCGAACGCCAGCCCAACTCGTTTCCGGTGCTGGAGCAGTGGCGCGACAGTCGGCGCAGACTGGCGGTACATGGCGCCAACCGGGATCCACGCTGGCTCGGCGCCAGCCGCCTGCTGGTGTACTGGATGGGGGAAGAGGGGATCTGCCAGCCCACCGAACACAAGCGGATGGCGCTGAACATCGAAACCTGGGCGGATTTTCTCCCGCTGCGGGAGGCCGGGGTCGACTTCTTTGCCGGCGGCTTTCTCGCCCGTCCCGAGCTGGTCAATCAGCGGGCCAACCAGCCCGATATGGCGCTGGTACAGCAGATCCTCCAGCTCATCTGCCACGAGGAGTTCTCCTTCGCCCAGGTAGCTCGCCTGCTGGAGCAGGATGCCTGGCTGCCCGGCCTGCTGCTCACCTACGTCAACGCCCCCGGCTTCGATCATGCCGCCCCCATCACCTCGGTACCCCGCGCCCTCTCCTATCTGGGGGAGCAGGAGATCCGCAAGTTCGTGCTGATCAACGGTCTGGCCCGGGTGAGCCAGCACATGCCGGAGGCCTGCACCCGCATGGCCATCGCCCGCGGCCGCTTCTGCGAGTTGATTGCCCTCACCGCCCTCGGTAAAGCGGAGGCCAGCTGGGCCTTTCTGGTAGGCCTGGTGCTCGATGGCTCCCTGCTGTCGGAGCCGCTGATGGCCCACCTGCCCAAGAGCGTGCAGCGCGCCATCGAACTGCACGAAGGGCCACTCTTTCATCTGTTTCAGCTGGTCAGCACCTATGAACAGGGCAACTGGGCCCTGCTGGAACAGCTTGCCCCCAAATATCAACTCGATCCGGCCCAGCTCACCCCCGTCTATTTTCAGTCACAAATGTGGGGGCAAGCGTTTCTCACCAGTTAGGAGATGGCAGGACGGTGAGTCACTGGCTAGAATGGGCTCCCTTTTTGCCAGAGGCTCACCCGCACCATGACTCTTTCCGGATTCCAAGGCCTGGTCTTTGACCTTGATGGCACCCTGGTCGACTCCATGCCGCTGCACCTCGCCGCTTGGGAACATACCGCCCGCGAGTTTGGCTTTCACTTCGACGCCGACTGGTTCTATGAGCTGGGTGGCATGCCGAGCCGCAAGATAGCCCTGCTGGTCGCACAGGAGCAGCAGATCCCCCTCGATCCTCTCGAAGTCACCCGCTGCAAGACCGCCCACTATGTGGCCAACCTGCACAAGGCGACCGTCTTTCCGGCCATGCAGGCGCTGGTCGAGCGCTATCATGGTGTCATCCCGATGGGGATTGGCACCGGCTCGCCCCGCGTCAACGCCGAAGCGGTGCTGCGCAACACCGGGCTGGATCGCTACTTCTCTGTGGTGGTCACCGCAGACGATGTGGAGCAGCACAAGCCCAATCCGGACACCTTCCTGCTGGTCGCCAGCAAGCTGGGGGTCGAGCCATCAGGCTGTCTGGTGTTTGAAGATACCGGTATCGGGGTACAGGCCGGAAAAGCGGCGGGTATGCAGACCTGCATGGTCAAAGAGGGTCAACCAGTCGGCATAACGGCGTAGTGCGGAAAAAAATATCGCCCTGCAAGGGGCGATAACCGGAACAGGCTCTCATACGGGACATGAATGAAAATGAGAGCAGGTTCCGTCAGCCGCTGACGCAGGGCGCGTCAACGAGGAGTGCGGGGCAGACGATTACTCGTTGTTGCCGCCGCCCTGATTGTCGTCATAACGACCCGGCGCACCGTGGGGGCGCGGCGCCATGGAGACACGTGGCTTGCGAGCACGCTGGATATTCACCTGCGGACGGCCGGTGTGCATGGCGATGGTGGAGATCTTGGCCTTGTAGACCAGCTGCTGGTTACCATGAGCATCGGTCAGCAGCACGCTGTACTGGTCGAACCCGCTGATGGTGCCTTCCAGCTTGATGCCGCTCACCAGAAAAATAGCGACCTGACTGCGGTTCTTGCGCAACCAGTTGAGGGCAGAATCTTGCCCGTTCCCGAGGGAGAAGGCTTGCTCGATGGTGGAGTAGCTTGGGGATTCAGTTGTCATAAATTATTGTCCCGCGGAAAAAAAGTGGCGTTTGATTGTGCTAAATGGGCACTGGCTTGTCAAAGTCATTCTCACTCCCGCCAGCAATAGCGGCCTCCGGGGGCTGGTCGCTGACCAGTACAACTGCGATAATCGCCAGCTCTGGCTCCACCACGGGCCTCATCTGGGGTTTTATCTTGCATCCGGCTTCACACCAACACCACACCACCTATGTCCATGATGCCACTGCCTGCGAAGAGTGTGATCTACTGATACCGGCCACACCGCTCGAGGTGGGGCAGGCCAGTTGCTGTCCCCGTTGTGGACACACCCTGAGTCGCCACCTGCCGCAGCAGGAGTTGCGCCCGATCGCCTATGGTTTCGCGGCACTCATCATGTTCGTGCTCGCCAATGCCTTTACCTTCATGTCCTTCTCGGCCAAAGGGATAGGCCAGGAGATGACCTTTCTGCAGAGCATCACTACCCTGGTGGATGAGGGCTATCTGTTTCTCGGCGCGGTGCTGAGCCTGACCCTGATCGGCCTGCCGCTGGTCTACATGGGCTCCATCATGCTGGTGCTGTGGCGGATCGATAAAGATCTGCACAGCAATGCCCTGCGCTCCCTCGGCCGCCTGCTCTGCCGGATCAAACCCTGGCTGATGGTGGATGTCTTTCTGGTGGGGGTACTCATCTCGCTGGTCAAACTGATGGGGATGGCCGACATCAAGATGGGGCTGTCGTTCTGGGCCTTCGTCGGCTACACGGTGCTGCTCATCAAGATGATCTCTTCGCTGGATCAGATGTGGCTGTGGCAGCGGCTGTTCGGCCCCACCGCACCGCGTGAGATCGATCCGGATGCGGGAGCACTGGAATCCGGTCTGGTGGGCTGCCACATCTGTGGCGCCCTCTGCGAGGTGGACAGCCACAGCTGCTCCCGTTGTGGCGGTCACCTGCATGCGCGCAAGCCGGGCGGCCTGAACCGTACCTGGGCGCTGCTGTTTACCTCCGCCATTCTCTATGTTCCCGCCAACCTCTATCCCATCATGGATACGGTGTTCCTCGGCGATGACAGCCCCTCCACCATCCTTGGTGGCGTGGTGCTGCTGTGGGCCATGGGCTCCTACCCCATCGCGGCGGTGATCTTTTTCGCCAGTGTGGTGGTGCCGCTGGTGAAAATACTCGCGCTATTCTGGCTTTGCTATATGGTGCAGCGCGGCAATGTCACCTCCCCCCTCGGCAAGCTCAAACTCTATCGCATGACCGAATTTGTCGGACGCTGGTCGATGATCGACGTCTTCGTGGTGGCCATTCTGGCGGGCCTGATCCGGCTCGACAATCTGATGACCATCTACCCCGGCCCTGCGGCCGTCGCATTTGCAGGTGTGGTGCTGATCACCATGGTCGCCGCCATGAGTTTCGACTCCCGCCTGATCTGGGATTTACAACAAGGAGAACGCGAACGTGAGTGAGCGTAAAAAAAGGTGGAAACCGGGCTCTGATTTTCTGAGCTCTGCCGCCGCAATCTGGATGGTGCCCCTGCTGGCGCTGTGCATTGGCATCTGGATGCTGTTCCAGCACTGGTACTCCCAGGGCCCGAGCTTCACCCTGACTGTTGCCACCGCCGAGGGCATCGTTGCCGGCAAAACAGTAATCCGCTCCCGCGAAGTGGACGTCGGCCGCATCGAGGCCGTCGAGCTGAGCGAAGACTACAGTCACGCGGTACTGAAGGGGCGGTTGAACAACGCCGCCTCCGGTATGCTGCGCGGTGACAGCCAGTTCTGGGTGGTAAAACCCCGGGTTGGTCGTGAAGGAGTATCGGGTCTAAGCACCCTGCTCTCCGGCGCCTATATCGAGCTTGCTCCCGGCAAGAAAGGGCGGGCGCGGGACGAGTACGCCATGCTGGACAAGCCGCCGCTCGCCTCGCTGGATGCCAAGGGGCTGCGCCTCACCCTCAGCAGTCGCGACACCCGCGCGCTGGGGGAAGGCTCCCCCATCAACTATCAGGGCTTCACCATCGGTCAGGTGGAAGAGGCGAAGTTCCTGCCAGAAAAGAGCGAGATGCAATATCAAATCTTCATCAACGCCCCCTATGACATTCTGGTGAGCAGCAACTCCCGCTTCTGGATGACCCCGGGCTTCGAGGTCTCCATGAGCAGCGAGGGGATGAAGGTGAAGATGGATTCGCTGGAGAGCCTGCTCGACGGCGGCATCACCATGGGCCTGCCACCCGGCTGGGCACCTGGCGACCCGGTCAAACAGATGGAAGGGTTCACCCTGTTCCAGGATGAGGCGAGCGTGCTGGCCGGTAGCCTGGATCAGTTCATCGACTACGTCTTCCTGTTCGATGACAACGTGGGGGGCCTGCACCCGGGCGCCGCCGTGCAGTACCGCGGCATCCGGGTCGGTACCGTCATCTCCGCCCCCTACCTCATCGAGGACAAGGGAGTGCAGATCTTCAAGAACCGCCAGATCCCGGTGCTGGCCCGTATCGAAGTGCAGCGCCTCTCCCACCGCTATGCCAAGGCGGAGAAGGATCAGTGGCGCGCCCTGTTCGGCAAGCAGTTCAAGGAGGGGTTGCGTGCCAGCCTCAAGACCTCGAGCCTGCTGACCGGCGGCAAGATCATCGACCTCAACTTCTATCCGGACGCGCCGCGCTTCGAGCAGGCCAAGCTGGCCGGTTATCAGGTCTTCCCCACCGTGCAGGGCGGGCTGGATCAGATCGAGCGCAAGGTGAACCTCATCCTCGACAAGTTTGTCGACATGGACATGGCGACCACCCTGACCAAGGTCAACGGGTCACTCACCACTCTGGATGGCACCCTGAAGAACATCAGTGCAGTCAGCGCCAACCTGAACAAGCTCACTGCCAAGGACGCCACCCAGCAGCTGCCGGCCTCGCTCAACGAGAGCCTCAAGCAGTTGCAGGAGACCTTGCAGGCCTATGATGCCCAGTCCCAGACCAATCAGGACCTGCGTCAGTCGGTGCAGACCCTCAATCAGTTGATGCGCGAACTGCAGCCGCTGGTGCACTCCCTCAACGAGCAGCCCAGCTCGCTGATCTTCGATCGCGCGCATCCATCGGACCCTGAGCCCAAGCGAGGCAAACAATGAAAAAAGAGATCCTGACGCTGGCCCTGCTGGGCCTGCTGGCGGGTTGCAGCAGCCAGCCAAGCCTGCACTACTACTCGCTCGATGCCGACAGCCAGCAACCCGTAACGGCCCCAGCCCAACCGCAGCACCAGCTGGTGCTGCGATCGGTGGCGCTGGCCAGCCAGCTCGACCGGATCAGTCTGGTCTATCAACTGGAAGGGCAAGAGCTGCACTTCACCGAGTACCATCGCTGGGCCGGTGCGCTCGACGATCAGCTCAACCAGCTCACCCTCAATGGCCTCTCCACCCGCCTGCCGGGCTGGGTGGTGCGGCAGGATGGCGCCCGCAAGGGGCCGGTGCTGACCATTCTGGTGGAGCGCTTTCAGGGCCGTCATGACGGCAGCGCCGTGCTGAGCGGCCGCTGGCGCCTGCTGGCGGAAGATGGCACCGTGCTGCGCGATGCCCCCTTCCGTCAGGAGCGGGTGCTACCGGCCGATGGCTACAACGCGCTGGTGAACGAACTGGGTCAGGGCTGGCAACAGCTGCTCGACCAGATCGCCGCCGAGGTGCGCCAGAGCGCCAGCTAACTGGCAATCCCCCCGATTGCAGAGATAAAAAAACGACGCCAGCTGGCGTCGTTTTTTTATGGGCGAGTGTCAGGTGATGACTCACGCCTTAGCGGGCTGGCTCAGGCGAGCAACCGCTTCGACGTGCATGGCGTAGAGGAGGAACATGTCAATCGCTCCGCGCCAATATCCGATCACGCTTTCGCTGGCAGGCTCAGACGGGCAACCGCTGCCACATGCATGGCGTGGAGGAGGAACATGCAAATCCCTCCACGCCAGTGTCCGATCACGCTTTCGCTGGTAGGCTCAGACGGGCTACCGCTTCCACATGCATGGAGTGCGGGAACATATCGACCGGCTGCACCTCATCCAGCACGAAGCCCTGTTTGACCAGCCAGGCAAGATCGCGAGCTAGGGTCTGCGGGTTGCAGGAGACATAGACCAGACGACGGGGCGCCATGGCGACCAGGGTCTGCAGTACCGCCTTGTCACAGCCCTTGCGCGGCGGATCCATGACCACCACGTCAGCGGTCACGCCCTGAGCGTGCAGCTCGGGCATCAGCTGCTCGGCCTTGCCGACGTGGAATTCGGTGTGCTCGATGCCGTTGAGGGCGGCGTTGCGGCGGGCATCGCTGATGGCGCTCTCCACCGACTCGATCCCCACGACCTTGGCGGCCTTGCCTGCCAGGAACAGGGAGATGGTGCCGATACCGCAATAGATGTCGAACACCGTCTCGTTGCCGGTCAGTTCGGCATACTCGAGGGCGCTGGAGTAGAGCACATCGGTCTGGGTCGGGTTGTTCTGGAAGAAGGAGAGCGGCGAGATCTCGAACTCGAGTTCGTGGATCTTGTCGCGGATCACCCCTTCGCCCAGCAGCACCCGGTTGGTAGCGCCCAGAATGCGGTTGGTGCGCTCATCGTTGATGTTCTGTACCAGGGTAGTGACCGGCAGATCGCTCAGGGCCGCCAGCAGCTCGGCTTCGAACGGCAGCTCCTCGCCCAGGGTGACCAGCACCACCATCAGCTCGCCGCTCTTGAAGCCCTTGCGGGTCATCAGGTTGCGCACGCAGCCGGTGTGGTTCACTTCGTCATAGGCCGCGATGTCGTGCTCGCGCATCCAGTTGCGTACCCGGGCGTTGAGCTCCACGTGCAGTGAGTCCTGCACCGCGCAGTCATCGGCGGTGATGAGATCGTGGGAGTGCTTGCGATAAAAACCGATCTCGGCACCCGCTTCACAACTGCGCACTGCATATTGCGCCTTGTTGCGATAGGCAAACGGGCTCTCCATGCCAAGGATATCCTTGACCGGAGTATCACCCAGCCCGGCCTGCTCCAGTGCGCTCTGCACCAGTGCCTGCTTGAGCTTGAGCTGGGCCGGATAGGCCAGCGGGCGCACCTGACAGCCACCACACTCGGTGTTGGGGCAGAAATCGGCAACCCGATCGGCAGAGGGCTGGAGCAGCTCGGCGACCTTGCCGTGCAGATAGTTCGGCTTGACCTCGGTCAGCTCCACCAGCGCCTGCTCACCGGGCAGCAGACCTTCGACAAACAGGGGGCGATCGAACAGGCGTCCTTTGCCATCTCCTTTGTCGGTCAGTTCCAGGATCTCGATCTGGTGTTGATGTCCCACTAACGGCATGAGCGGCTCCAAAAGTACTAAAAAATGGGGGTGATGGACGCGGCAAAGCCATGCCCATCGAGAAAAGGTGGCAGAGTTTAGCGGAGATCCGGCCAAATTGCAGGCATAAAAAGCCTGCTTATTACAATGGTCATTGCCCCTGGCCATCTGCCGGGTCTTGCCACCTTTCGGGTTGCGGCAAATTTAGCCCTTGGGCCATAACGCCCAGCCTGTTAAAATTCCGCCCTTGAAATTATCCTGGGCCCCGCGCCCGTTCTAGCTAAGGTCTACCGCGATGCGTACCAGCCAATATCTGCTTTCCACTCTCAAGGAAACCCCCTCCGACGCTGAAGTTGTCAGCCACCAGCTGATGCTGCGCGCCGGGATGATCCGTAAACTGGCCTCCGGCATGTATGCCTGGTTGCCAACCGGTCTGCGGGTACTGAAGAAAATCGAGAACATTGTTCGCGAAGAGATGAACAATGCTGGTGCCGTCGAAGTCTCCATGCCGGTGGTTCAGCCTGCCGAGCTGTGGCAGGAGTCCGGCCGCTGGGATGACTACGGTCCCGAGCTGTGCCGTCTGACCGACCGCCACAACCGTCCCTTCGTGCTGGGCCCGACCCACGAAGAGGTGATCACCGCGCTGGTACGTTACGAAGTGAACAGCTACAAACAGCTGCCGCTCAACCTCTACCAGATCCAGACCAAGTTCCGCGATGAAGTGCGCCCCCGTTTCGGCGTGATGCGTGGCCGCGAATTCCTGATGAAGGATGCCTACTCCTTCCACATCGACAAAGAGTCTCTGGTCGATACCTACGAGAAGATGCACGCCGCCTACTGCAAGGCGTTCACCCGCATGGGTCTGAACTTCCGTCCGGTGCAGGCCGATACCGGCTCCATCGGTGGTACCGGTTCCCACGAATTCCAGGTACTGGCCGAGAGCGGTGAAGACTTGATCGCCTTCTCCGATACATCAGATTACGCCGCCAACATCGAGATGGCCGAAGCGCTGGCGCCGGCTGGTGAACGCGCTGCCGCCAGCGCGGCCCTGACCAAGGTTGCCACCCCGAATGTTCACACCATCGACGAAGTGGCCGCTTTCCTGAACGTGGCACCGACCGCCATCGCCAAGACTCTGCTGGTACTGGCAGAGGAAGATGAACACGGCAAGCAGGCCGTCATCGCGCTGGTACTGCGTGGCGACCACGAGCTGAACGAAATCAAGGCCGAGAAACTGGCTGGCGTGGCCAACCCGCTGACTTTCGCCAACGACGAGCAGATTAAAGCTGCCGCCGGTTGCGATGCAGGCTCCATCGGCCCGGTCGGCTTTGCCGGTCGCATCATCGTCGATCGCAGCGCTGCCCATCTGGCGGACTTCGTCTGCGGCGCCAACGAGACCGGTTTCCACCTGACCGGTGCCAACTGGGATCGTGACATCGCTACCTATGAAGTTGCCGACCTGCGCAACGTGGTGGAAGGCGACCCGAGCCCGTGCGGCCAGGGCAAGCTGCTGCTCAAGCGCGGTATCGAAGTGGGCCACATCTTCCAGCTGGGTACCAAGTACTCCGAAGCGATGAAGGCGAGCGTGCTGAACGAAGGCGGCAAATCCGTCACCATGGAGATGGGTTGCTACGGTATCGGGGTTTCCCGTCTGGTGGCTGCGGCCATCGAGCAGAACAACGACCAGTACGGTATCATCTGGCCGGATGCTATCGCTCCGTTCGAAGTGGCCATCGTGCCGATGAACATGCACAAATCCGAGCGAGTGGCCGAGCAGGCACAGCAGTTCTACGCCGAGCTGAAAGCGGCAGGTGTCGATGTGCTGTTCGACGACCGTAAAGAGCGCCCGGGCGTGATGTTCGCCGACATGGAGCTGCTGGGCATCCCGCACGCCATCGTCATCGGCGATCGCGGTCTGGACAACGGCGTGGTGGAGTACAAGTGCCGCCGCTCCGGCGAGAAGCAGGAAGTGGCCATTGGCGACATCATCGCCATGCTCAAGGCCAAGCTGGGCCGTTAATTCCGCCCCCTTGCCTGAATAGAAAAGCGCGCCATTTGGCGCGCTTTTTGTTTCTGTATGTTCTGACGACGGCAACCGGATGGCGGACTTCGCCTCAAGGATTACGACCGATAAAGAGGTCGGTCACGTGGCAGCTGCTTCTGGCTTCCAGTGCGTCAAGCATATAGGCCGCCGCATCTTCCGGGGTCATGAAACCGCTCGGGTCCACATGATCCGAGTTGTCCCAGAATTCGCTGCGGATCCCGCTCGGGTAGAGGTTGACCAGCCGCAGCGGCGAGCCTTTCAGCTCGGCACGCAACGACTCAAGAAAGCCGCGCATCCCCCATTTGGAGGCGCAGTAGAGGCTCTCGTTGGCCTTGCCCACCTGCGCGGCGGAGGAGAGCACGTTGGCCAGCACTCCGCCTTTCTCGCCGATCAGCCGCACCGTCTGCTGGGCCACCAGAATGGTGGAGATGAGGTTGCTCTCCACCACCCGGCGGATCTGCTCGGCGGTGTAGACACCGACCGGGCCGAATTCGCCCACCCCGGCGCAGTGCAGCACCAGCTCGGGCAAGCCGCCCCACTCCACCGCTGCGGCGAAGGCGACATCGACCTCTTCATGGTGCGCCAGATCGGCAGCAATACCGATCACCGCGCTACCGAGCAGTTGCTCCTGCTCCTGCAGTCGCTGATAACGGCGCCCCATCATGGAAACCTGATGGCCCCGCTCAACCAGACCTATGGTCAGGGCCCGGCCCAGACCGGAACCGGCGCCAGTGACTATGATGTGCCCCATTATCCCTCCTCGTTGCCAGCTGATGGCCAGATTGGACAGTAAACTCACCATCCATAAACCA
The DNA here is from genome assembly GCF_027705265.1 of Aeromonas sp. QDB11. Classification (NCBI taxonomy): domain Bacteria; kingdom Pseudomonadati; phylum Pseudomonadota; class Gammaproteobacteria; order Aeromonadales; family Aeromonadaceae; genus Aeromonas; species Aeromonas sp. QDB11. The sequence continues at coordinate 67,705 of NZ_JAPDBM010000015.1, forward strand.
GCCGACCGTCAATGCGCTGCTCGATGCTGATGACGCGTCGTCAGACCACCGTCAGATTAGAAAGTGAATTCACCACCCATGAACCAGCCGTCGATTGACTGATCGATATTGTCGAAATCGACTTTGGCTTCACGCCAGCCAGCGCGCAGCTTGATCGGCATGGAGGAGAACTTGTATGCGCCACCCAGACGGTAGTCATAGTTGTCTGCATCGTGGGTACGCAGGTCGCCGAAGAAGGAGATACCGGTGCCTGGGATCTTAACTTCGCTGCCGGCATAGGCCATCAGAGTATCTTCTTTATAGCCCTGGCGGCCCCAGTAAACCTGCTCGCCATCGTAGTGACGACCGGTCATACCCAGATCGATCTTGAACAGATCGTTGTTGAACAGACGGTAGTAGAGGCTCAGATCGTAGGCGGTCAGGTCATTTTTGAACGCACCACCGGAGGTGCTGAAATCGGAGACTTCAAACTTGGCGTTCGGCAGGAAGATGATGCCGTGTTCCAGTTGCAGATAGCCGTTCCAGTTGTAGTTGTCATCATAATGATTGGCACTCTTGCCATATGCCTGACCACTGCCCTGAGAAGCCCATACGTCAGCACCGGCGGCAAAACGCCAGTCGTCAGCGGCCATGGCACTCTGGCTGCACAGAGCCAACACAAAACCGGCAATCAGTGTCTTCTTCATCACTTCACTTCCTCTTGCATACATGGAAAGGGCACTATTTTACTCGGCACAGCCAAAATACCCAGCGGGAATGCTGAACAAGCGACGACAAATGTCAGTGCTTCATATGATCCATCTCTGCCATCGGCTCAATCGGCTTCACCGGCAGCGACAGATCCAGCTTCTGACCATCGTCCATGGTGAGGGTGAGCGGAACAGGAGTCTGCTCGGAGAGCGTGCCCACCTCGAACAGCATGATGTGCAGGCTGCCCGGTTTCAGCACCACCTCGCCCTTGGCCGGGATCTCGATATTCTCGACCTGACGCATCTTCATCACGCCATTTTCGTGCAGGTGAGTGTGCAGCTCGGCACGCCCGGCCGCAGCAGAAGCGGCCGCCACCAGCTTGACCGGCTGGTCGGCGTCATTCTTGAGCACCATAAAGGCGGCGGTATTGGGGGAACCCGGCGGCAGCAGGCGCACATAGCCGTCGACGGCCTCGACCTTGGCCAGTGCCGGCGCCGTCATACCCAGAACCAGCAGAGAATAAAACGCACGTTTAAACATGGTTGAAATCCTTTTATGATGTTGTTAAACGGCCCCGAGGTTACCCCAACGGCAACCTTTTTTGCACCTTTCAATAACAAGGATTTAGACATGGCCCCCATTCTCATCGCTGAGCAGCAGGATGGCTTGCTCACCCTGACCCTCAACCGCCCCGACAAGCGCAACGCCCTCAATACCGAGTTGTATCAACAACTGGTCGCGGCGCTGCGAGAGGCGGCGGCCGATGAGGAGGTGCATGTCCTGCTGTTACAGGGGCAGCAAGATTGCTTTACCGCGGGTAATGATCTGGCCGACTTTATGGGCAAGAGCGCGCTGGAGCCCGACGACCCCATCCTGCAGTTCCTCCACACCCTGGCCGATTTCCCCAAACCTGTGATCGCCGCCGTTGCGGGCCCTGCGGTGGGGATTGGCACCACCATTCTGCTGCACTGCGATCTGGTCTATCTGGCGGATAACGCCCGCTTGCAGCTCCCCTTCGTCGAGCTGGGGCTGGTGCCGGAGTTTGCCTCCAGCCTGCTGCTGCCGCGCCTGGTGGGGCACCTCAAGGCGGCCGAGCTGTTGCTGCTGGCCGAAGCCATTGATGCCAAGGAGGCGCTGCGGCTCGGGCTGGCCAACAAGGTGGTGGCGGCCGATAGATTGCTCTCCTTTGCCCGCGAGCAGGGGCTGAAGCTGGCGGCCAAGCCGCCCAGGGCGCTGCAAAAAAGCAAGGCACTGCTCAAGCAGGAGCTTAAACAGGCAGTGCACTTTGTCATCGATCTGGAGGCGCGCGCCTTCGCGCAGGCGCTGCAAGGGGAAGAAGCGCAGCAACGGATCGCCCAGAAACTCAAACGGCGGAGCTGAGCCGCGCCCAAATACGCTCAGTTGAGGCGAAAACGGCCGATCAGCTCGCAGCCCTGCACCTTGTCCTGCAACTGGATCAGTCGGGCAATTTCCGGATTGGGGTGGCGCTTGAGAAACGCGAGCAGGGCACCGCGACAGCAACCCAGCTCGCTGATCAGTGCCTCGCACTCCCGGTTGGGGCATTGTGGCACCAGCGCAGTCACCAGCTCGGAGGCAAGCTTCAGGTAGCGCAGCTCGTAAGTCGGCTCATCCATCGCCCGCCAGAAGTCGGCCAGCCGGTGACAGGTGGCGACCCGCATTGTGGCCAGTTCGGTCAATTCGACCTGGGTCATCTCGTAAACATCCCCCAGCGCCTGCTGATAAAAACAGATCGCAGCCCCCAGCGAACCGGCCTGCCAGGCTCGCTCCGCCTCCAGCATGTATCGTTGCCAACTTTGCGGTGTCATCTCGCTCTCCCGAGTCCGTTATGGTGGGAGTGTTATCATGGCTAATTGAGAATAAATATCAACCAGAGGGTTAGTGCAGGATCTCTCCACAACCTTGGCAAAGCGAGTGCCCGACCTTATGATCGTGCCCTTCCCCCTTCTTTGGAGCACACCACAATGCGACCACGCCTCCCGCAGATGCTGGGCTGCTCCCTGCTCTGCGTGCCCCGCATGCTGGTCTGGATCTATTAGCTGCGCTCACGCGAACGCAACCAATCCGATCCATTCAGCAAAGGAGTACCAACATGAACACCTGCCAACACTGGTCGCAGGTCGAATACCTGCACCTGACGGTGACCAACCCCAATATCTGCCTCAAGGGTCAGCACAGCTACTACTCGGGCGCCTGGGATGGCCCCTTCGAAGAGGTGGCGGTGCGCTACCTCCATGGCGATTCTTTTAGCCGCAGCCCGGAAACCGGCTGGGAGCCACTCTGGCATATCGACCGGCTCCATATCGGCGACTATGTACAGCTTGCCGCCGGGGTGAAGATCATCATGGGGGGCAACCACACCCACAACACGGCCTTCATCAGCACCTATCCGTTCGCCGATCTGGCGGCGCTCAAGCGCAGTTACCGCCCCGCCGGCGATACCCGCATCGGCAACGATGTCTGGATCGGCATGGAGGCAATGATCATGCCCGGCGTCACCATCGGCGATGGCGCCATCATCGCCGCCCGCTCGCTGGTCAATCAGGATGTGCCGCCCTATGCCATGGTGGCGGGCACCCCGGCGAAGGTAATGCGGATGCGCTTTGGCGAGGAGGAGATTGCCCGGCTACAGGCCCTCGCCTGGTGGGATTGGCCGGATCAACAGGTCAACGATTTGCTACCGCTGATCCAGCAAGGTGAAGTCGCCCTGCTTGAGCAGGCGGCTGCCCGCTGGGCGGAGCGCCATGAGTGACCACCGCCAACCAGCAGTAACAAGCTGACAGCAGGAGGGCGACCCCGGGGTCGCCCTCTTTTATCTCCGGCATGCTGTGGATGCCGTTATCGCCCATCCGCTCACTGTGCGCTTTTGGACTGGTTGAGGCTGCACTGCTTGCCGGGATAACCGGGCAGGTCACTGGCATCACTGCCGCAGGCGAGCCGTTTGGCCTGTTGCAGCCGGGCGGCCAGATTGGAGTTATCGACAGGCATCCACTGCATCTGCTTGCCGAGCCAGCTGGCCCAGGCAAATTCGACGAAATAGACCTGTCTGTCCTTGCGAAAATAGCCCGCATCCTGCAGCAGTCCGGCCAGAGTGCGATAAGGGTAATCGGGCAACTTGTCGATACGGGTCGGCAACTGCTCAGGGGTCAGCGGCTGTCCCTTCTCATCCTTGAGCCAGGCCCAGTGGTTGTTCTGCATCTGGCTCCAGAAGTTGGCCTTGTCCTGCAGGCGGCCAATCACCTTGACCCGGGCCTCCGTGATACCTTGCTGCCACAGCGCCTTGGTGAGATGGTGCCTGTCCACCAGCCAGTAGCCACCATCCGGCGCAATCACCACCGGGATCTCTTTCTTTTTCATCAACTTGTCGAGCTGCTTTGCGCTCATGCCCGCCAATGTGGCCTGGGTCTCATCGACCTGGATCTGGCCGACGCCCCCCTGCGTCGGGTGCAAGGCATCGATGCCGATCTCGCACCAGTTGCCTACCGCAGTGTCGCTCTGGCACGGGGCCAACGCCCAGGCGCCCTGGCTCAACACACAGGCCAGCAATAACCATGCTTTCATCGTTTGACACTCCTCACCACATTGAACTGCACAGACGCCGAGAACGCTCTGCTACCCCGATTGGGCGTGAGAGTCGAATGCTGGCGGTCAGACCAGCAAACGGGATATCATGATTTCCCATCTGTCGGCGATATTTTCTCGCCGAGTTTTCACCCCGCTTCACACTATTTGAAGGATCCGACCCATGAAAGGATGGAGCCCCTTGCTGGCCCTGCTGGGCTGTGCTGCTGTCCAGGCTGCCGATATTCCCGCCGGAACACAACTCGCCGCCGAGCAGATTGTCGTTCGCCACCTCAAGGATGAACCTGCGAGCCTGAGCCCGCTCAAGCTGGTCGGCCTGCCGGAGTTGCAGGTACTGCGGGATCTGTTCGAGGGGCTGCTGACCCAGGGGGCGGATGGCAAACCGGTTGCCGGGGTGGCGGCCAGCTGGGAGAACAAGGGCAACCAGTTCTTTACCTTCCATCTGCGCCCGGATGCGCGCTGGTCCAACGGCGATCCGGTCAAGGCCAGTGACTTCGTCTACGGCTGGCGCAAGCTGGTCGACCCGAAAGAGGCGGCCACCTTCGCCTGGTTTGCCCAGCTGGCCCGTTTCGACAAGGTGGACGAGATAGTCGCTGGCAAATTGCCTGCCAGTGAGCTGGGGGTCGAGGCCCTCGATGACCACACCCTGCAGGTGACCCTCTCCCAGCCGGTGCCCTACTTCCTGAACCTGCTGAGCCACCCCAGCCTGTCGCCGCTCCATCAGGCCAGCATCGAGCAGTACGGCAACCAGTGGACCCAGCCCGGCAAGCTGGTGGGCAACGGTGCCTTTGTGCTGAACAACCGGGTAGTCAACGAGAAGCTGGAGCTGATCCCCAACCCTTATTACTGGGATCGGGCCCATACCGTATTAACCAAGGTGATCTTCATGCCGATCAATCAGGAGAGTGCGGCCACCAACCGCTATCTGGCGGGCGATCTGCATATCACCGAATCCTTCCCCAAGGAGCAGTACGACAAGCTGAAGCGGCAGATCCCGGATGAGGTCTACACCCCGGATCAGCTCGGCACCTACTACTACGCCTTCAATACCAAGCAGGCGCCGCTCGACGATGTGCGGGTGCGCAAAGCGCTCTCCTACACCATCGATCGCGCCCTGATCGCCGACAAGGTGCTCGGCACCGGCGAGAAACCGGCCTACCACTTCACCCCGGATGTGACCGCCAGTTTCACCCCGGCCGCCAACCTGCTCTCCACCAGCAGCCAGCCAGTGCTGGACAGCAAGGCCAAGGCCCTGCTCAAGGAGGCCGGTTACGGCCCGGGCAAGCCGCTCAAGCTGACCCTGCTCTACAACACCGCGGAAATTCACAAGAAGATGGCACTGGCGATTGCCAGCATGTGGAAGCAGAAGCTGGGCGCCGAGGTCGATTTGACCAATCAGGAGTGGAAAACCTATCTCGACAGCCGCCAGAGCGGTCAGTTCGAGGTGATCCGCTCCTCCTGGGTGGCGGACTACAACGACCCGTCAGCATTCCTCGGCCTGTGGGGCTCCCGTCACAGCGGCAATATGGCGGGCTTTGCCAATGCCCGTTATGACCAGCTACTGGCAGAGGCGGCCAGCACTCGGGATGCCGCCAGCCGCAGCAAGCTGTTTGGCGAGGCGGAGGCAATCCTGCTGGAGCAGGCCCCCATCGCCCCCATCTACCAGTACACCAATGCCCGTCTCATCAAGCCATGGCTCAAGGGCTATCCCATCAACAACCCGGAAGATGTGGCCTACAGCCGCCAGCTCTATCTCGTCAAACACTGAACTGGCCGTCAACGCTGAAACCGAAGAGGGCCGCCTGCGGGCGGCCCTCTTATTGATACTGTTCATGCTCAAGTTTTAGGCATAAAATGCCGCCCTTCTAGTGAACTCCCCCTTTTATTATCGGTTGAACATGCGTTATCTGTTACTGCTCCCCCTGTTGTGGACCCTGCCTGCGCAGGCCAATAGCGAATCCCAATGCCAGCAAGAGTTTGTCGGCTGGATGCTGCAACAGCAGCAACAGTTCAGCGATCGCAAGTCTGACAAGATGGAGCGGCGCCGGGCCGAGCGAGCCATCGATCTGGCCCGAGAGGAGTACGACAAGCAGGCCAGCTTCTGCAAGACCATGCAGCTGGTGCGCAGCTACAAAGATGGCGATCCGCGTTTTAGCCCTCGGTCGGGGGAGATCCACAACTTCACAGCGCCAGACAAAACATCTGGCTGAGCCGGACCCCAGAAATGAAAAAGCGCGTCAACTGACGCGCTTTTTGTGGTTCTTGCCCTGGCACAGCGGCTTATTCGGCCGTCTCGCGGCTGGCAAACTCCGGCACCTTGGCCATGGCATCCAGCACCACCTGAATACCGGCGCCCGGCTTGCAGGCATTTTCGCTCAGGTGACGGCGCCAGGCGCGGGCACCCTGCATATTCTGGAACAGCCCCAAAATGTGGCGGGTCATATGGGAGAGGTAGTTGCCCTTGGCCAACTCCTGCTCGATATAGGGCAGCATCATCCGCACCACCTCGTGGCGACTCGGCACGGCGTTATTCTGGCCGAACACCAGATTGTCCACCTGCGCCAGAATGTAGGGGTTCTGATAGGCTTCACGCCCCATCATCACGCCATCCACGTGTTGCAGGTGCTCGAGAGTCTGCTCCATGGAGGTGACGCCGCCGTTGAGGGCGATGGTGAGATCAGGGTAATCCTGCTTGACCCGATAGACGCGGGGATAATCGAGCGGCGGGATCTCGCGGTTCTCTTTGGGGCTAAGGCCACTCAGCCACGCCTTACGGGCATGGACGATAAAGGTGTCGCAACCGGCATCGCGCACCTGTTCGATAAAGGCCTGCAGAAATTCGTAGGAGTCCTGATCGTCGATACCGATACGGGTCTTCACCGTCACCGGAATATCGACCACATCGCGCATTGCCTTGACGCAGTCAGCCACCAGCGCCGGTTCACCCATCAGGCAGGCACCAAAACGGCCGTTCTGCACCCGATCGGAGGGGCAGCCGACGTTGATGTTCACCTCGTCATAGCCACGCTCCTCGGCCAGCTTGGCACAACGCGCCAGATCGGCCGGATTGCTGCCACCCAGTTGCAGGGAGATGGGGTGCTCCTGCTCGCTGTAACCCAGATAATCCCCTTTGCCGTGGATGATGGCGCCAGTGGTCACCATTTCGGTATAGAGCAAGGTCTGGCGACTCATCAGTCGATGAAAATAACGGCAATGCCGATCAGTCCAGTCCAGCATGGGGGCAATCGAGAATGTCTGGCGGTGGGCAGGCTTGCCAGATATGGCCTCAGAGCCTGATTTAACGGGGTTTTCACTGATTTGTTTCTGAGTCATTTGCGGGTGTTTCCAGACATTTGTTGATTGAACCTGCCCCATATCTGCCCCACCATTTCATGGGGCAGGTGTACTCCACGAGGTATCTATGGCCGGCTACACAATAGAAAAACGTAAGACCAGCAAAGGCGAGTTACGCTATCGCTGTACCGTCAGGGAACATAAAGGCGAAGAGGTAGTATACCGAGAATCCCGAACCTTTGGCAGACAGTCCGACGCCAAGAGCTGGGGAATGCAGATGGTTGCGATGATCGAGAGGGATGGTTTGCCTGGACTGGTACAACCCGCCCCCACCATCCGCGAACTCATTTCGCTCTACCGTGCCCATCCAGCCATCAGCCCAACCATAGGCAGAACTAAGGCTTATTGCCTCGACCTGGTTGCCGATTGCGATATCGCCAAGCTCAATGCCGACGAGCTCACCATCAAAGACCTGGTCGATCACTGCCAAGCCAGAAGAGATGCAGGGGCGTCTCCAGCCACCATTGCTCACGACATCAGCTACCTTGGTTCTGTTTTTGCAGCCGCCAACCCCGTTTTCAATATCCCGGTCGACAACAAGCTCATCCTGGAAGCACGCAAGACCCTCAACAACCTGAAACTGGTGGGAAAAGCCCAGAAGCGCACACGCCGTCCAGTAAGCAATGAACTGGAAAGGATCATCCAAGGGTTAGAAAAACGGCAGAGTCACGGTATGGCCAAGATACCCTACACAGACCTTCTCAACTTCGCCATCCTGAGTTGCATGCGGATAAGCGAAGTGTGCAAGATCAAGTGGTCTGGCGTAGATGAGAAAAACCGGGCCGTGCTGGTTGAAGACCGTAAAGACCCTAGAAAGAAGATAGGGAACCATATGCTGGTGCCCTTGCTGGGTGAGGCTTGGGAGATCCTCAAGCGTCAACCCAGAACCGACGATCGTGTCTTCCCCTACAACGGCAAGAGCGTCACTGCCGGTTTTCAGCGAGTCAGAACAGAGCTTGGTATTGAAGACTTACGCTGGCACGACCTCCGCCGCGAAGGTGCCTGCCGTCTGTTTGAGGCTGGCTTCGTCATAGATGAAGTCGCCCAGGTTACCGGCCATAGAAACATCAATATCCTCTGGCAGATCTACACCGACCTCTACCCCAACCGGGTACACGCCAAGTTTGAACGGCTACAACAGGCTAAGGTGGTGGAAGAGGCCAGATCCAGATAAAGTGGGAAAAATGGGATGATGAGTGGCAATTTATCATCCTGTTGACATGGGCATTAAAGTCTGACAAGGTGTATCGGCAGATGATAATTTCGCATTGCTTAACAGACTTTATCTGGACTGCGCCTCAGGCTTAATGCCAATGGCAACAAACAATCCAATAAAATTATCCTTGAATAGTGATTTAGTTCACCACTAATTTTATTGGAGTTTATATGCCATTTTCTTCAGAACGCGATCTCAACGACTTCTTCAATTCTTTCTACCACGACATTTCTAAAATTCAGCCAGAGCATAATCCATTCCTGCGGCATCATGTTTGTGGTGATCTGTTTGCTAAACATATGGGCTTCACGAATTTCAAATCGATGCTGAACGAGAAACTGATACCCGTCAATATTGAGGGGCTCGTATCATTTCTTTCAGAACTCGAAAGCTGTGGTTTTGTCACTGAACGCAGCCCAATCCAGCTTATTTGGCCTAAGGAAGGTGCGAATAAGCGGGGAAATTCTTCTCGGCTGACGCAGTCATTTCATTTCTTCATGTTTGAGCCGATTTTTTCTCCCGTAAATGCCTTGAATCAGCCTATTTAGACCGTTTCTTCGCCATTTAAGGCGTTATCCCCAGTTTTTAGTGAGATCTCTCCCACTGACGTATCATTTGGTCCGCCCGAAACAGGTTGGCCAGCGTGAATAACATCGCCAGTTGGTTATCGTTTTTCAGCAACCCCTTGTATCTGGCTTTCACGAAGCCGAACTGTCGCTT
>NZ_JAPDBM010000016.1:0-76072 GCF_027705265.1 Aeromonas sp. QDB11
GGCGATAAAATCAGATCACAAACGAAGCCTTTTTTATATCTATTTCAATTGGTTGCCGCTAAAGATCCTGTACATGATTACAGTCTACCGATTAAAAAGGCCTCCAACAAGGGAGGCCTTAATAAATATATCTGACCAACAACAGCCGATATTACTCTATTTTTGCGAGCGCTTTACTGCATCGACAAACACGGTTTTTGCCTTGGTTGAACCGGCACGCTCGGCCTCGTTCACCAGCTTCATCGCCTTGTCGATATCCCCCGCCTTGACCGCTTTTTCGATCTGGCTCTGATAGAAGGCTTCGGTTTCACTCAACATGGCTGGAGCAGGTTTGGCTGCGGCGGTAGCGGTTGCCCCAGCCACTGCAGTTGCGGTTGCAGCGGTAGCAACTGGCACAACCAGCTTGTTCGGGGTCGCATCCACGATCGGTGTATTGGCATCAATCGCTTCCTGGTAAACCGGCTTGTAGAAGTTATCGCCCAGCACACTGGCACTCATATCTTCCACATCAATTTTGACGACCCCCCATGCAGAGTGCGGGATCAGCGGATCCTTGGCACCATAATCCTGCACGCTCAAGGACTTAGCCATCATTTTAGAAGGACTCATGGCTTGGGTAGTCTGGCTCAGGGTGGCCTGAGTGGTGTAAATCACCATATAGGTTTCATTGTTCGGATTGCCGACATAGGAGCGGTCGATGGTAAAGACCCCCTCAACCCTGTCCCCATCCAGCATACGCGCAGGTTTGTAGGTGATGATATCGGCACCTATGGTGCGGGTCGGCTTGAACTGGGAGTCCAGCAGCAACACGGTGGGGTTAAACAACGTCTTGTCGATCAGACCCGCAACCGTGATCTTGAGATCGCCTGAATTGGTCGGCAACTTGAAGGCTGCGTAGTAGCTTTTTCCTTCCGGGAAGTTGAACGCCGGAGATGTGCCATCAATGGCAACCACTCTTTTCTGCTCAGCCGCCAACGGCTGATACTGCAACTCACTGATACTAGTGCAACATACGGTGGCTGCGCCGAGCTGCTGCAATGCACTGGAGCGGCTATCGAGAATACTCTTGTACTCCTGAGTGGGAGCCACAGTAGCCTCAAGAGACGCACATGCCGTCATCAGAGTGGAACACAAAATCGTCAACGCTACCTTGCTATATTTCATCTGCATACCCTACACGCCATCTTGAAAAAAAGAGCCCCCGACAAGCGGGGGCGACTTGAAATCAGGTGATGGAGAGATTACCACCAAGCTTCAGCTTGTACACCGAAGTTCCAAGCATCATCTTGATTAACACCGTTACTGTTTTCACGGAAGTTGCCATCTTGCTGCATGTAAGAGGCGAATACACGGATTTCCGGACGAGCCCAGAAGCTGGAGCCAGCAGACCAAGCTTGAGCCAAGGTGTACTTGGTACCATCAGTGCTAGTTTTCACACCACTAACTTCTTTGTTGTCCTTGTAGTAGCCAACTTCTGCGATGGTCTTCATCACATCGTTCCACTTGTACATCGGACGAACAACTGCGGAGAAGGTGTCTTTATCGGTAGTATCTTTTTCCAAGCCATTGGCCTGTGCATAAAGGATCTGGTGACCGAACTCAACCTTATCGCCTACTGGCAGTACACCCCAGTTAATCAGACGGAAACCATCACCGCTAGCAGCTCCAGAGCTGAGGCCTGAGCCTGAGCCTGAGCCATAGTCAACACCTTGGGCAGCTAAACCATCAATGAAATACTGGACAACAGTCTTGTTGAAACCACCCAACATGGACTGGGTCAGTTCAGCGGTCAACATGTGACCATCTTTGATATCCGGATTGGCTTTATCCTGCATATCAGTCGGATTGGCCATCGCAAAGTCGTAACCAACTTCCAGAGAAGCATCGGTCCACAACGGGATACCAGCATAACGAATATCAAAAGTATTGGTATCCAGGCGCTCTTTAACCGGTTTGCCATCGCTGTCTAGCTTGCCATTTGCGTACTCTTCCCATGGGTCATTACGTACAACAGCAACAGAGAGCTTACCCGGACCCACTTCGATGTTTTCTACACCAGCACCAGCACCGGACACATCCCAGTAGTAGGTATCGGAGATATGGATGTCATGACGCTGATAGTAGCGCTTGCCCGCCCACAGGGTTTCGTTGCCGCCAAACAGGTTTTTGGCCTGAACGTTGAACTGGCGAAGAGCAAAATCAGCGCTATCACCGCTGGTGCTTTCCCAGTCACGACCTTGCTTGGCAGCAACCATTGCAAACATGGAGTCTACATAGAAAGTCTGGTTGTTCTTGTTGTAAACCTCTTGGCCCAACTGAACTTCAGAATAGGTTTCAGCTTCGTTGCCAAGACGACCAACCCGGTTTTTGTTCATGGTTTGCATGTCGCCGTTATCGGAAACACCGACACCGGAACGGAAGTAACCGTGGAAATCTACGGCAAAGGCGGCTTGGGAAGCCAGGGCGGCAGTAACAGCTGCTGCAATCGGGAGCCACTTCATTTTCATTGTCATATTCCTTATTTCCCGCAGTGAGGAGTGTGATCCTGAATATTCAACTTCTTATCACCATGTAATCCTATTGGTGATAACCGAGGTTGATTATAGGGAGCGTATTTCACGACAAATATGAAGCGTCTCACAAAATGGCGACAAATCGCTCGGCAAACGATCGCCACAACACCAGCAAGTAAAAAATAGCAAACCATGGCAATAACTACCCAACAACCACGCAAATAATGCAATCACAACAAACTTGAAAGCGTTACCAACAATTAATTCGCGATAGAACCAAAGTCGTTATTTTACGATTGGATGGCAAAAACATGACTGAGATCGCTTTCAAGATTGAACTTTTATTTAGATGTCGGGTCTGCAGCAAGGTTGCAACCATTTCAGCCATGGGATAGTGCGCGAGGGGAATATCCCTCTTTCAGTGAGGGAAATATGCCGGTGACAGGCTATTGAATTTGTACAAATAACAATCCCCTGCCGATTAGGGATCAGGGGATTGATATGGCTCTATTTCAGAGAATATTCAGGGCTGAATATCCCACTTTTTCAGCCAGCTGAGTGCCACCTGTTCGGGTTCATCGTGCACGGTGGCATCCAGCTCCAGCGTGGGAATCACTCGCGTGGCCCCCAGCTCTTGCAGCAATCCGTCCAGCCGACGGCCTGCGCCACAGAAATGCTCATAGCTGCTGTCACCCATAGCAATCAGGGCATAACGCAGCCCCTTGAGCCAGGGGGCCTTGTCAGCCAGTTCGCTGGCAAAGGGCTGCAGATTGGGTGGAATATCCCCCTGCCCAGTGGTGGCACTGACCAGCAATAAAAAACGGCCGGGGTCGATGTCCGCCAGCCGTGCTTCTTCGTGCAGGGAACAGTGATGCCCCTTGCGTTCCAACTCATCTGCCAGGGTCTCGGCCACCAGCATGGCTGCGCCGTAGACAGTTCCTACCACGATATCGATCTGCGCCATTCTCCTCTCCCTGCTTGAGTCACTCTTTTAGCAACTCTATCAGCAAGCTGGCGTCAGATACCACCCGTTCAGGGCCGAGGATCAGGCGCTTAGTAGTCGCTCTCGCTGGCGGGCCAGCCCAGCTCGGCAAACAGCCGCAACACATCCTGACCGAGCGGAGCCTGGATCCGCATCGGTACCTTGAGCACCGGATGGGTAAAGCTCAGGGTGCGGGCCACCAGCAGCAGCCGCTCACAGCCAAAGTGCTCGCGAAAGAAGCGGTTGTGACGGCCATCCCCGTGGGTGGTGTCCCCGACGATGGGGTGGAACAGGTGATCCATATGGCGGCGCAGCTGATGCTTGCGGCCGGTCTTCGGAAACAATCTGACCAGGCTGTAACGACTGGTGGGGTGCTTCTTGGAGACCGCGTGGGGCAGCTCGACCTGATACAGGCGACGGAAGGTGGTGACGGCATCCTGCGCCGGGCGATCCGGGTTGCTCATGGCATCGGCAATCTTGTCCAGCTGCTCCTTGAGGGGATAGTCGATCACCCCCTGCTCGGGCGCCCAGCCGCGCACCAGTGCCAGATACTCCTTGTGTACCTGACGTTGGGTAAAGGCTTCGGTCAGTGCGCGGGCAATCACCGGGTCGAGCGCAAACAGCAGCACGCCGGAGGTGGGACGGTCGAGGCGATGCACCGGATAGACATGGCGGCCGCCGATCAGATCCCGGGTCATCTGCATGGCAAAGCGGGTCTCGGCCTTGTCGAGCCAGCTGCGGTGCACCAGCAGGCCGGACGGCTTGTTGACCGCCACCAGCCACTCATCCTGATAGAGCAGGGTCAGCTTCAGGTCACTCTCTTCTCGCGTTTGCTCTGGCATCATTGTTCGATCACTTTACCGGAGAGCAGCAGATCGAAGCGGGCGATCAGGCGCAGCAGCGCTGCCACCTCGGCCAGCTGCTCTTTGTACACTTCGCTGGCCATGGGATAGAGGGAGACGCTGGTGGGCAACGGCGCCTGCAACATCACCAGCTGCTCCATGCGCGGGATCAGCACGAACTGCAGCCACTGATCAAAGCTCAGGGTATCGACACAAAAAGGCAGGGTGCTTGCCAGAGCTTCGTCACCGGGATGGTCAGCTTGCCAGCGCTCGAGGCGCTGCAACTCGGCGGTGAGTTCCCCCAACAGGCCAGCTACCAGCAAATATTGATTCATCTCGCTCTCTTCCTCATAACCACAGATTGATCCGCTGACCCGACAGGATCAGCCAGGATGCCGATACATTCAGTCGCGCAGCACCGGCGATTCAGCCGGGTCAACGACATACACGGCAGCCAGCGCGGCCTGCCGCCGTTAAAAAAGGGCGATACTATACACCTCCCCCCGCATGGCTGCCATGTTGATATCTGCCGCAGCGCACGTCTGCTGCCACTGGCTATCCTCGGCAAGGGCCTTATAATCGGGCCGCATCACCATTAGCCGGATCTCACCATGTCTGCGACGCCTACTGCCATCAATACCTTGACCGAATTTCTGACTCAGGCTGGCACCCAGTTCCAGCTGTTTGACATGGGCCGCCAGGTGCGGCCACTGGCAAGCGACACCTTTGTCCGCATCGAACAGCAGCAGGAGCCCTACCCCTGGCCGCTGCAACAGCACGCCTGGCTCGGTGTGCACTTCTTCCAGCCGAGCGAGTCTCGCCACTACCTCTGGTTCCTCAAATTTGCCCTCGATGAACGCGGCCTGCTGATGTCAAACGGCCCCAAGTTGTTCATGGATCAGGTGGTGGAGACCCTGGGCTACAAGCTGACCGGCGATCTGGATGAAGAGAAGGCCCAGCGCCTAGCCGACAATCCCTACACCTTCCGCCCGGCGGAGGCCAAGATGGCCAGCCTGCACGCCAAGCTGGCGCGCCAGCTGGAGCAGGCCCCTTCGGCCTATTACGATGCCCTCTGCCACTATCTGGCCGCCCCCAACGACACAGGTTGGCAGACGCTGGGGCTGCAGGGCTTTGCCGATCTGGCCGAGCGGCTGCATGATGAGCGCAATCTGGCGCTGATCTGCAAGGCGCTGCCCAAGCTGCCGCAGGAACCGCTCTACGCCCTCTGCCAGAGTCTGGAGAGCGCCCCCTTGCCACCGGCCGTGCAAGGCGCCTTGCTCGAGCGGATCGGCAAGGAGCAGGAGTGCGCCACTCCCAATTCTGAGACCCTGGCCTACCTCTGCCGCGCCATGGCCTCCTGCCCCTGCAGCGCACTGCGCAGCAACAAGCTGCTGACCCTGCTGCAAACCCAGCCGAGCCCGGCGCTGCTGCTCGCTATCGCTGGTCGGCTCTGGCCCGATCTGAAAGATGCCAATCTGCTCAGCCACTATCTGGAACAGCTGGCACTGCAACCGACCCAGTTCTTCAATCAGGTTTTTGCCGAGTTGGTCACTTTACCGGCCCTGCGCAATGATATGCTGGCCAGACTGCGCGACCCCGACCGCAGCGAGGCGCTGGGCAAGGCCATCGGCCGTCTGTTTGCCTCGGCCTGATCCCTCGCATCCCCCTCACGCCACGAGGTAGCACAGCGGGAAATAGAAAAGGAGACTGGGAGTGCCGAGCAGGACTCCCGGTTATCGACATCACGATAAGGAAGCCCGCCTATGGGAGAGATGCTCGGAATTTTGTTGCTGATTGCCGTTGCCGGCCTGTTCTGGCTGCAACGCCAACAGGCAGAAGTGGCCTGGCAATATATGCGCCGCTACTGCCAGCACCATGATCTGCAACTGCTGTCGCTGGCCCGTAATCGGCGGGAGCTGGCCCGCAATCCCCTGCGGCTGCTGACCCACTATCAGTTTGAATTCTCCAGCGATGGCGAGAGCCACTATCAGGGCACCCTCAAGATGCAGGGGCTGCACGTCGTCGGCGTTGATCTGCCACCTCACCGCATCCCCTCTGCCTGATCCCCAATCTCGTCTCTGCGCCCGGAGGCTATGCCTGTCTATAATCTCAGGGATTAAACAAAGGGAGAGACGAGATGGAACCCCTTGTCCACGATCTGCCAGCCCTGTTTGCCCAACTCGGGATGGCCAACGACGAGCTGAGCCTGCACCGCTTTGTGCACGACCATCACCTCGACAATGAAACCCTATTGCCGGAGGCCAGTTTCTGGAATGCCGCCCAGGCCAGCTTTCTGCGCGATGCCCTTTGGCACGACTCCGACTGGTGCGAAGCGATCGACCAGCTCGATGTGATGTTGCGCCAGCCACGCTAAGCCGCCCGCCCCTTTCCTCCCCTGCTGGCTTTGGTTAAGATCCCGCCCCGAAATCGATCCCTCCTTCTCACCCAGAGCATGCTTATGTCCGCCCACGAGATCATCCGAATTGCCAACGAGCTGGCCGCCAAGGGCCTGACGCCCACCACCGCCATGATCAAGGCCCGCCTCACCCAGCCCGTGCCGATGGCCGAGCTGTTGAAAGTGCTGAGCCAGTGGAAGCAGCAGCCCGTCGCGACCGCCGAGAGCGAGAGCCTGCCCGAAGCGGCGCCCCAGCCAGCACCGGCGCTCACCCTGCAGCAACTCGCCGAGCAGCTCGCGCGCATCGAACAGAAGGTGGATCGCCTGACCAACCTGCTCATCCAGCAGGGGCAAGGCTGAACCATGTATATCGTCGAACTCTGCTTTGAGTGTTACCGCGACACCTCCCTTGGCGACGCCGAGCGGGCCATCGTCAACTACCTCGACATGCTGCGTTATCAGGGTCAGATCCTCGGGCGGGAGTTCCCCACCAGCATGCACGAAGGCTATTTCGTCAGCCGGGTGGTCTGCCCGGAGCAGGATAGCCTGCACCCCGACAACCAGAGCGATCAGGTCAGACTGGCTGAACAGCAACTCAATCAGGCCGGGCTGCTGGCGCCTAAACTGCAGCTGCAGGGGGCGGATTTACTCTCTGACAGCACGGACCCTTGCGGCGAGCAGGGCGAGCGGCCGAGCTGGATGCTGCTCTATACCAGCTTTTTGCACAGCTGCTCGCCGCTACGCTGTGGCGACCACTTCGCCCCCATCCCACTCTATCGGCTGCCCGCCGTCGCCAACGGCGATCAGAAACAGATCATCAAGTGGCAGGAGGATTGGGAGGCGTGTGATCAGTTGCAGATGAACGGCTCCATCGCCGAACATGCGGCGCTGCACGAGATCGGCGACGTGGGCAGCCGCCTCTACCGGCGCGGCAGCGATCTCGCCAAACGGCTGGAAGTGCTGAGCGGCATCCCCACCTACTACTACCTCTACCGGGTGGGCGGGCTGAGCGCCGCCGACGAGAAGGCGCGCCCCTGCCCAAGCTGTGGCGGTGAGTGGGCGCTGGCAGCGCCGCTGCACGAGATCTTCGATTTCAAATGCGACAACTGCCGCCTGGTCTCCAACCTCTCCTGGGATTTCAAGGATTAGGCGCGTTCCCTGCACGCGACGCTATAAAAAAGAGCCGTGCCGCATGGCAAGACTCTTTTCGTTTCAATATCTGTTCCACCAAGCGATGGTGGCTCGAACAGGCGCTATTGCGGTAAAGTCTCCAACCGTTCCAGAAACGCGGGCAGGGAGGGGGCCAGCGGCAGACGGCGGCCAGAATCGAGCCACTCCAGCCACACCTGACCACTCTCGTTATCCAGTGAGATGAGCGTCATCTCGTTGCGGGTGGTGGCAATAAAGATGGAGGGGGTTCGTTTTAGCTTGCGCAGCATCAGCAGGTGGCCGATGAGGTTCTCCCTGAGCAGGTCGAGATCCGCGTCGTTCCACGGCAGGATCAATTCAAGGCGCAACCCCTTGAAGAGGCAGGGGATGGGGCGGCTGAACCAGTGCCCGAACAGAGCGATGGCGCTGGGGTGAATCATCAGCTCAAGGGCATCGGCCATGGCCGTAAAATCGGCAGGCTCGGAACGCTGGTGAGGGCGCCAGGCCACCCGACCATCGGCGGGCTCGCCAAGCTGGCAGGGGGAACGCCAGTCCGCCTCCCACTCGCACAGGGGCAGGCCTCGTCTGGCCTCGCCATCCCGTTGCCAGCGGGCAAAAAAGTGCTCCAGGGCAGACAAAACTTGATCCGACATCGAAAATCCCCACAATTGCTGGCAAAGTCCGCTATTGCACCACCAAACCCGGTAACAGACAAGGTTGCCAGCCGACCTTACGACCCGGGATACAGAACCTGGAATACCGAGAGGCCAACGCCCAAGCCAAACGGCTGCAACCATCCGGCCCTGCAATGGCCCGTTTTATTCCACTCATCATGAGCACATTACGTGAGCAACCCTGTGAGCAAACAAGATAGATACGCCGGGGCCAGCGCCCTGACCGGCCTGAGCCTGGGCCAGCAATCCGATTACATCAGCCAGTACACCCCCTCCCTGCTGCAACCGGTTCCCCGCAGCCTGAACCGGGATGACCTCCAGCTGGGCGATGATCTGCCCTTTACCGGTTGCGATGTCTGGACCCTCTATGAGCTCTCCTGGCTCAACGCCAAGGGCAAGCCAATGGTGGCGGTGGGTGAAGTGACCATTCCGGCCACCAGCGCGAATCTGATCGAATCCAAATCCTTCAAGCTCTATCTCAACTCGTTCAACCAGACTCGTTGCGACTCCATCGAGGCGGTCGCCGGCATGCTGACCAAGGATCTGAGCGCCTGTGCCGGTGAAACCGTCAAGGTCACCCTGTTCCCCCTCGACCAGGCGCCGCACCAGATTGCCCTGCTGCCCGGCGAGTGCATCGACGAGCAGGATATCGAGGTAGACCATTACGAGTTTGATGCGACCCTGCTGCAAGGGGCGGCCGGCAGCGAGCAGGTAGAAGAGACCCTGCACAGCCACCTGCTCAAATCCAACTGTCTGGTGACCAGCCAGCCGGATTGGGGATCCGTGGTGATCCGCTACAAGGGGCCGAAACTCGATCGGGAGAAGCTGCTGCGCTACCTTATCTCGTTCCGCCAGCACAATGAGTTCCACGAGCAGTGCATCGAGCGCATCTTTATCGACCTCAAGCGCTATTGCCAGCCCGAGCAGCTGACCGTCTATGCCCGCTATACCCGCCGCGGCGGCCTCGATATCAACCCGTTCCGCTCCGATTTCGAAGCAGTGCCCGCCAACCTGCGTCTGATCCGCCAATAAACGCGAGCTGCAGCAAAGAGGGCAGGTCCACTGCCCTCTATATAGTGCGCCAGAAGGTTTCAATCGATGCTTTATATGGCAAGGATGAGGGCGCTGGATAATAAACTCCAGACGAACCCCACTTGCTGGCCACCTGCAAACCACAGTAAACGCTGGACTCGCAGGGGGGGGCTTGGATAACATGCCAACACCTCTGCGCCGTCCTTAATCCAATGAATCAACTGTTTTTTCTGGCCATGATGATGTCCTCCCTGTCAGCTCCGAATCTGGATCTGGACAAGGAGCAACTCTCTATCGATCTGCAACAAGCGCAATCGATGGTCCTGGCCGATCCTGCCAGATGTGTCCAGATCACCACCGCCTTCCTGGCGCGCGCAGCCAATAATCCCCAGCAAATCATCAGCAATCGCCAAGAGTTCGGTTATCGCGAACCTATCCTGAGCTACAGCACGGTAGCCCAGACCATAGGTGCCCATCTGCTCAAAGGGGAGTGTCTGCTGCAGCTTGGCCAATATCAGGCCACCCAGCAGGCGCTCGACAAGGCGATGGCGCTGGCCGACAAAGAGCGGCAACCGGAACTCAAGGCCCACGGCCTCTATCTCAAGATCCGCAGTCAGGCCCTCAAACCGGATAACCAGAGCACCAGCCGCGCCCTGATGGCTCAGCTGGACGAGCAGTTGGCCGTCCCCGCTCTCAAGCAGAGCCAGTTGCAGATCTATGGCCGCCTGCAACGCACCAGCTACGACATCGAAAACCAGCACTTCGATGATGCCAAGGCCCATCTGGCAGACGCGCGGATCTGGGCCGCCAAGACCCCCAATCCCCTCGCCAGTGCCTGGGTCAGCGCCATCAGCGGCGATCTTTATCGCGCGCTGCAGCAGCCACAGCTGGCGCTGGGGGAATATATCGATGCCCAGCAACAGGCCAAAAGTCTCAACGACCCGCTCTTTCTCGGCCTGCTGTCGAACCAGATAGTCAAACTCTACCAGCAGGAGCAGGAGCCCCAGAAAGCGCTGCAATATGCCAATGAGGCGGCCAACTATTTCCACTCCATCGGCAACCCCTCCCTGCTGTGCGACTCCCTGATGGTGCTGGCGCGGCTCAACCGCGAGCAGGGTGACCTCAACATGGCGCTGGTCTACTTCTTCAATGCGCTGGACCTGCTCGATGAGGGGAGCAACCGGCCGCAGGCCTCCCTGCTCAAATACGAAATTGGCAAGACCTACCTGCAAAGCGGCAACCTGTCGCTGGCCAGCAACTACCTCAATGCGGCCCGCCAGTCCCACGAGCTGAGCGATGCCAAAGAGCCGCTGATCGATACGCTGCTGCTGCTCGGCGAGCTCTATCTGAAGAAACAGGAGGCCGCCATCGCCATCCTGCAGCTGGAGAGCGCCCGCGCGCTGGCCAACCAGCTCGGCGATACCCGCCGTCAATACGAGGTCTTCCGCCTGCTCTCCCTCGCCTATGAGCAGAAGGGATATCTGCGCCAGGCCCTCGACAGCTACAAGCGCTTCCACCGTCTTGGCGAAGAGGTGCGCCAGCAGGAGCTGGCCATGGAGCAGGCGGCGATCCGCGACAACTATGTCCAGGTCGAACGGGTGCAGCATATCAAGGAGCTGGAACAGCGCCTGAGCAACAGCCAGCACCAGCAGGAGCGCTATCTCTGGTCGAGCATCACCACCAGCCTGCTGCTGGCGCTCTTTATCTACCTCTTCTTCACCCTCTGGCTCAAGTTGCGCACCGCTCGCCTGCAACTGAAACGAACCAATGAGGCCCTGCTGATCGAGCCACGCTCGGGGCTGGCCAACTGGCAGCGGCTGATGAACCGCTGGCCGCGGGAGATGGCAAAGCGCCAGCTGAAATCGGATCGCTGGTATCTCAGTGAACAACACGCCAGCGAGTTTGATGACAAGCTGCACTATCTGCTGTTCCGGGTGCCCTTCCTGGTCAACACGCTGGAACGCCACGGCTATCAGGCCAGCAGTGAGATCGAGCTGGCTTTCGGTGCCTATATGGATACCCTGACCCCGCAAGATGGCCGTATCTATGACTTGCGGGAAGGGCACATGCTCTATGTGGTGCCACAGCGCCACGTCACCAACCTGCATCAACTGGCGGGAGACCTGCTGACGGCCATCGCCGCCTTCCCTTGCCGCTATCCGCTGGATCGCCGGATCAGCCTCGGGATTGTCAGTCACCCCTTCCTGCCCAAAGCGGCGACGGCGCTCGATTACAATGGCCTGTTTGACCTCTGCTACCTCGCCCTGTCGGGAGCCATTCAGCTCAGTGAAAAATGCCAGCAAAACGTCTGGTTGGAGCTCGCTGCCATCGATTGCCAACAGGCCGCATTTTTTAATGGGGATGTGTGGCAATGCGGCTTGATGGCAATTGACAAGGGGCTGGTAAAAGTCAATTCTTCTCATGAAAAGCAATGGGTTAATTGGCCCAGCCTTGCAAGGAAGCCGGCTGCCGATGACCACCCGGAAATGTAGATAACAGGGCGAGGCTCGAAACCCGGTTCGACCACTGTTGCTATCCAACACCAAAAACAATAATGACAACAGGGCGACCTGATAATGAATGACATCGCTGCCGTAGCAGGACAATTGGCCAGGCTCAGGGAATCCCTTCAGCAAAAACAGCTGGAACTCGACGGCGTTCTCTCGTTCTCCGATGCAGAGCGTGCCCGCGGCATCCAGTTTATCAACAAGTTGATGCTCTCCTGCCGTGGCTTCGACCGCGAGCTGGACAATCGCTTCGCCAAACTCAAGCAGAAACTGGATAACAATCCCGCATTCACCTCGCTGGACGCCGATCTGCTGGCCATTGAAAAACTGCTGCAGCAGCACAGCAATGCGCTGGAAGAGTCGATCACCCTGACCCAGACAGCCATCGATCTTGGCTCCAGACAGTTGAAAACCATCAAGGGCTTCCCGGAAGAGACCCGCAAATCCCTCAAGGAGTTTCTGGCCAGTCCGATCGGTTACGGCATTGCCGATCAGCAAAAGAAGGTGATCAAACTGCTGGAGTTCTACCAGCAGGCGATCAAGATCCAGCTGCTGCCCAGCCAGCCCCTGCTGGCACCGGCAAATGCAACTCAGCAAGAAAACGGTCCCACCAGCCACGATGGCCAGCCCGATGTCGACCCGTTTGATCTCAAGGATCACGCCCGCATCGCCGACGAGCTGCAGCGGCTTATCACCGAACTCGACTTTGCCGGTGCCATCGGCGAGAGCCTGGGCGACATCCGCCGCCAGCTGTTGATCGGGATCAACCCTGCCCTGCTGGCGGAAACCTGCCTGCAGGTGATTGAGCTCATCATCGAAGGCACCCGTGAGGAGCGCAAAGCCTCCCGCGCCTTCCTCAGCTCCCTCAACGAGAGCCTGTCCGCGGTACATGTCGGGTTTACCGAATCCCTCGACGAGGGGCGCGCGCTGCAAAACGAAACCAGAGAGACCCGCGAGGCGCTGGTCAACGAGCTGCAGGCCATCGATCAATCCCTGGCCAGCCATAACTCCCTCGATGCGCTCAAGCGAACCATCTCAGGCCACATGGGTGCCATCAACCTGCTGCTGCAAGAGCGCGAGAGCACGGCGGCGCGAGAGCGTCACCTGCTCACCCGCCTCTCCACCATGGAGTCCAAGCTGCGGTTGATGAAGGAGGAGACCGCCGAGTACAAGAAGCGGCTGACCATTCAGAAGCACAAGCTGTTCCTCGACAGCCTGACCCAGGTACACAACCGGGCCGCCCTCGATGAACGGCTGGAGCAGGAGTACAAACGTTGGCTGCGCTACCGCACTCCGCTCTGCATGGCGATCATCGATATCGATCACTTCAAGAACATCAATGACAACTACGGCCATATGGCGGGTGACAAGGCGCTGAAAGTGGTCGCCAAGGCGCTGCAGAGCGCACTGCGTGACACTGACTTCATCGCCCGTTTCGGCGGGGAAGAGTTCGTGGTGTTGCTGCCCAACATCAACCCGGACAAGTTCCAGAAGCCGCTGGAGACCCTGCGCCAGACCATCAAGAGCATCCCGTTCCGTTTTCGCGATGCCAAGGTGGAGATCACTATCTCCATCGGCGCAACCCTGTTCAAGGATGGGGACAACCCGTCCGATGTGTTCGAGCGGGCAGACAAGGCGCTCTACCACGCCAAGAACACCGGTCGGGATCAAGTGACACTGGCCTGACAACCGGCTAAAAAAACAGCGAACAGTCGTCCCCCTATTTCCCTCCCCCCTCTGTTACCACTACTATCGATCTCAGGGGATGCTACATGGCGTCCCCTTTTCTCCCCAGGGAAAAACACAACGATAACAAGTGAGTAAAGGGGAACCTATGATTACGCACATCAATCCCGTCGGCAGCATGGATTTGCTGTCACAGCTTGAGGTGGATCGCCTCAAGCAGACTGCCTCCAGCGATATCTATCAACTGTTTCGCAACTGCTCGCTGGCAGTGCTCAATTCCGGTAGTCATACCGACAGCTCCAAGGAGATCCTGGAGCGCTTCAAATCGTTCGATATTCATGTGATCCGGCGCGAGCGCGGGGTCAAGCTGGAACTGTTCAATGCCCCCGAGCACGCCTTCGTCGATGGCGAAATTATTCGCGGCATTCAGGAGCACCTCTTCTCGGTGCTGCGCGACATTCTCTATGTCTCCAATCAGCTCGAGTCCAACCGCCAGGTCAATCTGACCAACTCCACCCATATCTCCAACGTGGTGTTCGCCATCCTGCGCAACGCCAAGGTGATCCTGCCTGGCGCCGATCCCAACCTGATCGTCTGCTGGGGTGGCCACTCCATCAACGAGATCGAATACCAGTACACCCGCGCGGTGGGTAGCGAACTGGGCTTGCGTGAGCTGAACATCTGTACCGGTTGCGGCCCGGGCGCCATGGAGGGCCCAATGAAGGGGGCCGCCGTCGGCCATGCCAAACAGCGGGTACGAAACGGCCGCTACATCGGCCTAACCGAACCCTCCATCATCGCGGCCGAACCGCCCAACCCCATCGTCAACGAGCTGGTGATCCTGCCGGATATCGAGAAGCGACTGGAAGCCTTCGTGCGTCTGGGCCACGGCATCATCATCTTCCCGGGCGGGGTCGGCACCGCCGAAGAGCTGCTCTATCTGCTTGGCATCATGATGAACCCGGCCAACGAACGCCAGCCGATGCCGATCATTCTGACCGGCCCGAAAGAGAGCGCCGACTACTTCCGTGCCATCGATGACTTCATCAAGGCGACCCTGGGCGAGCCTGCTACCCGGCTCTACCGGATCATCGTCGGCGATGCGCCGGAAGTAGCCCGGGTGATGAAAGAGGCGATGCCGAAAATTCGCGAATATCGCAAATCGGTCGGCGATGCCTATTCCTTCAACTGGTCCCTCAAGATTGAGCCTGAGTTCCAGCTCCCGTTCGAGCCGGATCACGCCAACATGGCCAGTCTGGATCTGCACCGCAATCAACCGCCGCAACTGCTGGCTGCCAACCTGCGCCGTGCCTTCTCCGGCATCGTCGCTGGCAACGTCAAGGAAGGGGGCATTCGCGCCATCGAGAAGAAAGGCCCCTTCAAGCTGCACGGCGACAAGGAGCTGATGCACCTGATGGACAAGCTGCTGGAGAGCTTCGTCAAGCAACAGCGAATGAAGCTGCCGGGCAGCCAGTATGTGCCCTGCTACGAAATCGTGCGCTAGGGTACAGACAGTCACATCATCGACAGAGGGGCGCATCGGCGCCCCTCTTTATTGACGCTATCCCTTCCCGAATACCATCAATCCCCCATCAGGCGAGTGGTTTGTTACAATGGGGCGTCCCGACCGCCAAGAGTGCCCCATGTCAACTATCCGGCCACACCTGCTCATCATCGATGCCCTCAACCTCATTCGCCGTCTGCACGCGGTACAGGCCCAGCAGGCACTGACTCCTGCCCAGGCGCTGGTCGCTACCCGCGCCAACCTTATCAATACCTGCCGCAAGCTGCTGGCCAATAGCGAACCGACCCATGTCATCGCCGTGTTTGATGGCGAGGTGCATAGCTGGCGCAAAGAGGCCTATCCGGCCTACAAGGAGGGGCGCACGCCCATGCCCCCCGAGCTGCGTGAAGGGCTGGCGACCCTGCAGGATGCTTTCTGGGAGTGCGGTGTCGATGCCCTGCTCTCCGAGACCGATGAGGCGGATGATCTCATCGCCACTCTAGCCTGCGGCATCGCCAGCCACGGCCATCAGGCAACCATCATCTCCACCGACAAAGGGTTCTGTCAGCTCATCTGCCCGCAGATCAGGGTGCGCGACTACTTCAACAAACGTTGGCTGGATGCCGCCTTCGTCCAGCAGCAATATGGGGTAGCGCCCGCTCAGCTGGTCGACTTCTGGGCCCTGACCGGTATCAGCGGCTCCAATATCAAGGGGGTTCCGGGGATCGGCCCCAAGACCGCTACCCAGCTGTTGCAGCAATATGGCAATCTGGCGGCCATGCTCGAGGCCTGCCTGCAAGAGGATGCCGCCAAGCCATTGCTCAAGCTGCGCCAGCATCAGGATGAAGCCCTGCTGGCCCAGCGGCTGGTGCGCTTGCAGCGGGATATTGTGCTGGGATTCAACCTGCGGGACATCCGCTACCCGCCCCAGCCGGACTAAATGGCCGAACAAAAATGCAGGCAAGGGTGCGAACCATGACGAGACTCACCCTCGCTGTTGATGAAAGTGAGTAGAATGTAAAGGAATGTGGTTGGTTTGCTGAGTAAATGCTATAAAGCAGCCCCATCCTCCCCTATACCCTGGAAGTGGAACCCTCTCATGTCCAAAAGAAAAATTACCGTGATCCCCGGCGACGGCATCGGCCCCAGCATTATTGAATCAGCCATCCAGATCCTGACCCATGCGGGTTGCGATTTCGAATACGAATATGCCGATGCAGGTCTGGTTGCGCTCGAGAAACATGGCGAGCTGCTGCCCCAGGCCACACTGGATCTGATAGAGAAGAACAAAGTTAGCCTGAAAGGGCCATTGACCACGCCGGTCGGCGGTGGTTTTACCTCCATCAACGTCTCCCTGCGCAAGAAATTCAACCTCTACGCCAACGTGCGTCCGGTCATCTCCTTCAAGGGCACCAAGAGCCGTTACGACAACATCGACATCATCACGGTACGTGAAAACACCGAAGGCATGTACTCGGGTGCCGGTCAAAAGCGCAGCGATGACAACAAGAGCGCCGAGGCGATGAGCATCATCACCCGCGAAGGGGCCGAGCGCATCGTCAAGTTCGCCTTCGAGCTGGCGCGTCAGGAGGGCCGCAAGAAGGTCACCGTCATCCACAAGGCGAACATCCTCAAGTCGACCTCCGGCCTGTTCCTCGAAGTGGCCCGTGAAATCGCCAGCCACTACCCGGATATCCAGAGCGAAGAGATGATCGTTGATGCCGCCTGCATGAATCTGGTGATGTATCCGGAGCGTTTCGATGTCATGGTCACCACCAACCTGTTCGGCGACATCCTCTCGGATCTCTGCGCCGGTCTAGTCGGTGGCCTGGGCATGGCACCCGGCGCCAACATCGGCGATGGCGCCGCCATTTTCGAGGCGGTCCATGGCTCTGCGCCCGACATCGCAGGCAAGAACATTGCCAACCCGACCTCGGTGATCCTCGCCTCCATCCAGATGCTGGAGTACCTCGGCATGCAGGATAAAGCAGAGCGGATCCGCGAGGCCGTACGAGCCACCATCGAATCCGGTGACCGGGTCACCCGCGATCTGGGCGGCAGCGCCTCTACCAGTGAATTCACCCAGGCCATCATCGATCGACTGTGAGTTAATTCATTGATTTAAAAAGGGAGCTTCGGCTCCCTTTTTTATATTTCCGAATCCTTTTCCACTCCCCGAACAGCAACTATGTTCAATAGAGAAGAAGAACAGGGAGTGTTTTTCATGAAGGGATACGGGTGCTATCTGGTTTCGGGTCTACTGCTGATGTGTGGCACTGCCAGTGCCTTCGAACAGGTGCAATCAACCCAAACCGCCAAACTGCCGCAGCAGGAAAAACGGACTGCGACCGAGGTATGGCGCTCGAGCCTGGATACCAACGACCTGCTCAAGACGCCCAAACCCCTGTCGTTTGGTATTGAAGTCTCCACCGACAACTTCGGTAATCAAAAGATCACCTCCTACCCGCAGCTCAATCTGACCCCGGAGAAGAGCGTCAGTCTGTCGGTCGAACGCTTCAGACCCAAGGTCAAGTTCAAGGCTGGCAGTATGAACACCGCCGTCAGGCTGAGAGGAGACGGGATAAAAATGCAGTTCAATCCGGTCGACAAAACCATCCCGCTGCAGATCGAGATCAAGGTGACCGACGACGAATCTTCCCTGCGCCTCGATTACCGTTTCTGATATTTTCCGGCAGCCAGATAGCAAAAGGCCGACAGGTTTCCCTGTCGGCCTTGGCATTTATCGTACGGGCTGAACGCTTACATCACGCCTTGGGCTCGAGCTTGGAGACCCAGTACTTGTTGTAAACATGCACGGTGATCTCTTCCCGATCGTGATAGAGCTGCTTGGCCTGGATCACGAACGCGTTGTCGATCTCCTTGAGCATCTCGCGCAATACCTCGATATTGTGCACCGATTCGGCATAGCGCTTCTTCATCGGCAGCTTGAGGTTGAACATCGCCTCCTGACAGTCGCCCTCACGGAACCAGTCCGCAATCATGTGAACGACCCGCGCCGGTTTATCGACCATGTCGCACACCAGCCAGTAGGTGTTCTTCTTGCTAGGACGCCAGACGAAACCGTCATCCCGGATATGCTTGACCTGACCGGTATCCATCAGGGATTGGGCCATCATGCCGTTGTCGACCGCCGTCACCATCATGCCACGACGCACCAGCTGATAGGTCCAACCGCCCGGGCAGGCGCCCAGATCCACCGCCTTCAGACCGGAGCAGAGACGCATATCCCACTCTTCCCGCGGCACGAACACGTAAAACGCCTCTTCCAGCTTGAGGCTGGAGCGGCTCGGCGCATCGGCCGGGAAGCGCAGACGCGGGATCCCCATGTGGAATCCGGAGTTGTTGAACGAGTAGGAGTAACCCAGCAACACGTGATCATTGGCCATGAAGAAGGCGTGGAACACCGGACGGTTCGGCGTCTCCTTCTTGGTCAGGATCTCGTTGCTGCGCAGCGCCTGACGAAGCGGCACGGTGAACTTGCGGCAGAAGGCCGACAGCTCTTTCGCTTCGTTGGTATCCGCGGTCTCGACCCGCAGATCGCCACAAATGGTGTATTCGCGAACCGCCTCGATGATGGGGGTGATCCTGTCCGCGACATCCAGCGCCTTCAGCTCATGGGTCACCACCAGCATCTGACGGATAAAAATAAGCTCCCGGAACGGCAGCTTGCGAGCCAGCAGGTCCGCCTGCTCCTCGTCATACAGTTCGAAGATCACATAACCGCTGTCGTCCTTGACCCGGGCGAAACCGTAGCACTGCATGTTACCGGCACGCTCGGTGATCTCTGCAGCCGCCTCTTTCTCAAAACCGGGGCGGCAATAAAGCAGCAGATTATTCATTTTTTCCTCCAAGACGACAGCCGGCCCAAATCAAAGCCGCCCATCCCAACATAAAACAGAGGCCACCGGCCGGGGTAATCAGCCCCAGCCCCTTGCTGCCAAGCAGCACCATGGCGTAAATACTGCCGGAGAATCCGATGATCCCCAGCACAAAGGCGGTGCCAGCCAGGTGGATTACCTTGCTGCGCACACCACACCAGCCCAGAACCAGCAGGGCCAATGCGTGAAAAAACTGATACTGCACAGCGGTATTGAACGCCGCCAGACGCTCGGGCGTAATGCCGGTCGCCGCCAATCCATGAGCGCCATACGCCCCCAACATGGTGGCCGTCAACCCGAAGAGACCGGCCAGTATCAGCCAATGTCGATGGATCTGCATCCTCACTCTCCCTCTCTCATCACGGCTGGCCATAAGGCCAACCCTCTCGTGCTATCCGTGCCGGGCGATAAAATGGCAGATGGCTGCCGCCGCATGCTGCATATTCTCCTGCTCACTCACGCCACTGGCTTTACGCGGTTTGAAACCATGATCACCATCGGTCAACCAATGGACCGATACGGCGGGTGAGAAGGGGAAATCGGCCAGTTCGGCGCGACTACCGAAGGTGTCGCGCTCCCCCTGCAACAGCAGGGTTGGCACTGCAATATGCTTGAGTACCTCGCCTCGCCAACTGTCGGGCTTGGCCGGAGGGTGGAAAGGATACCCGAGAATGAGCAATCCTGCAGCATTCATCTCACCCTCGCCTTCACTATACAGCTCCGCCGCCATCCGCCCGCCCATCGACTTGCCCGCCAGGAACAGTCTGGGATGAGCAAATGTCCGGATCATTTCACGCCAGTGTTCAAGCAATACAGGCTGCCGATCAGGCGGCCTGCGTATGCCATCCAAAGCCCGTTTGGCCATATAGGGGAAGTTGAAACGCACCACTTCGATGTCGGGGCCAGCCAGCAGACGTGACAGCTCGGCAAGAAAGGGGTGATCCATCCCGGCGCCCGCCCCGTGGGCCAGCAAAATGCGAACGGGGGCATCAACTGCCCCCTCGCGGATCACCTCAGGCATCGGCAAGCCTTGCCCTGCGACGCGCCTCTTCCTGCTCCACCAGCTCCAGCATCCAGTCGCGGAAGGCAACGATCTTGCCCTGATCCGACTGTTGCTCCTGGCACACCAGATAGAAGGCATTTTTGCTCACCAGCACCTGCTCGAACGGGCAGATAAGGCGGCCGGCCTCAATCTCGGGTTGCGCCAGCACGCTGTGACCCAGCGCCACACCCTGACCGTGGATCGCCGCCTGGATTACCATGGTGGAGTGGCTGAAGATAGGCCCCTGATTGACGTTGGGTGCATCGATATCGAGCTGGCGGAACCAGGCCTTCCAGTCGCGACGGGAGGTATCGTGCAACAGGGTATGCAGGGTCAAATCTTGCGGCGTACGCAGTGGCTTGGGCCCGGTCAGCAGCAAGGGGGAACAGACCGGGATCAGGTATTCGGTATGGAGCTTGTCGCAACGCAGACCCGGCCAGTTGCCGCGCCCGTAATAGATGGCCACATCCACATCGTCGGTGAGCGACCCTTCGTCGAGATCAACGGCCTTGATCCGCACGTCGATATCGGGGTGGCGCTCGCTGAACTTGACCAACCGCGGCACCAGCCACTGGATGGCGAAACTCGGCTGCAGACTGACGGTCAACGCCCCCTTGGCACTGCGGGCCAGCAGCTTGTCGGTCGCCTCAGAGATGGAGGCAAAGATATCCTTGATATCCAGGAAATAGCCCTGCCCCTCTTCGGTCAGCAACAAGGAGCGGTTTTTACGGCGGAACAGCTTGATGCCAAGATACTCCTCCAGCGCCTTGATCTGGTGACTGATGGCAGCCTGAGTCACAAACAACTCTTCTGCTGCGCGGGTAAAGCTTAAGTGACGAGCCGCTGCTTCAAACGCCTTGAGGGCATTGAGCGGAGGTAAACGACGAGACATGACACCAGCCGACGATGAGTTTTTCTAATGGGGCGCATTATAATTTGTCGGTTGCGGGTCGACCAGTGAATAAACATAATTCGCCCAGCAATCAGTCGTCATATGGCTCACATTTTCTACTACATGTTGGTTTACATGTGTTTTTCGTGAGTCTTTCGACTGTGATTGTGGTGTTGTGTTTCTTCCTCTGCGGGAAGAGGGGCTCAAATCTTCTCGATTTGACCCAGTCTGTCATCTGAATGTGTTTGGCGCCTCCAGCTGGATGGCGCCTTTTTTGATCTCGCTATACCTTGAACTGCCCCACCAGTTGCTGCTGTTTGTCAGCGAGAGCGGAGAGCTCGCGACCATTTTCGGCGGAGGTCGCCGCTTCGGCCCGAATGGTGTGGCTCACATCGCGAATGTTGCTGACGTTACGGTTGATCTCGTCCGCCACCCGGCTCTGCTCCTGCGCCGCCCGGGCAATCTGCTCGTTCATCTGATGGATGGTGGAGACCGACTGGATGATCTGCTCCAGCACCTGCACCGAGAGATCCACCTTGGCGAGCGTCTCGTCAGCCTGGCCATGACCATCGCGGATCGCCTTGACCACGGCACCAGTACCGGACTGCAGCTGACTGATGAGAGTCTGGATCTCGACGATGGCATTCTGGGTACGACCAGCCAGATTGCGCACCTCGTCGGCCACCACGGCAAAGCCACGACCCTGCTCACCGGCCCGCGCCGCTTCAATGGCCGCGTTCAGCGCCAGCAAGTTGGTCTGCTCGGCAATCCCCTGAATAACGGTGAGAATGTCATTGATGTTGCCACTGTTGGCCGAGAGCCGCTCCACCACCGGCTGGGCATCGTTGATGATGGTCATCAGCTTGAGCATCGCCTCCTGAGTGTCAGCCACCACATATTTGCCCTCTTGCGCCGCGGCATCGGTGGTATTGGCGGCTGCTACGGCAGAACTGGCATTGCCGGAGACCTGCATCGCCGTGGCGCTCAGCTCTTCAAACGCCGTCGCCACCAGATCGATCTCCTGATACTGGGCCTGCATGCCGCTACTGGTGCGCTCGGCCACCTGCGCCGCCCGCTCGGCACTGTTGCGGGTGCCAGCAACGGTATCAATCACCTGACTGATGGTGGATTGCAACTTGTTGAGGAAGCTGTTGAACCACTTGGCCAGCTCACCAATCTCGTCTTGTCGCTGGATCTCGATGCGCTGGGTCAAATCCCCCTCGCCGCTGGCGATATCCTTGAGGCGAGCAACCACGGCGCGAATGGGCGCCACGATCTGGCGCGCCATCCACCAGATAAAGCTCAGGGCCACCAGCGAGATCAGCACTCCGATAGAGAGTTGCGAGACCACGCTGCGATTGGCCTCACTGGCCAGATCATCCTGCAGTTGCTGGGCCGAGGCCAGCACTACGGCCCGTGGTAATTCAATGTAGATGCCCCATTTACGATCAGTGCCACGCATGGAGACCGGCACAAAGCTCTGCAACAGGGCGCCATCGCGGCTCCAGCGCGTCTGTTCCTGACCCTGATTGGGCCAGCCTTTCAGCTCGCTGGCCAGCCCCTGATACTTCTGATCCAGCTCCCGCCCCAAGGTCACATCAAACTCATCGGCACCCGCCACGCGCCCCTCATGACTGACCAGCAATATTCTGCCTTTGCCGTCATAGAGCTCCTTGTCCATGGTAGAGACCAGATCCTGCAAGGTCGTCAGGGAGATATCGACGCCAGCCACCCCCAGTAATGTTCCCTGCTCCAGCAAAGGTACTGAGACTGAGGTAATCAAGACTTTCTTGTCGCCGACATCGTCCAGATAGGGTTCCAGCAGGCAGAGTGCCCGGGTGCGAATGCTGCAGCGATACCACTCGTTTTCAACACCACCAGCCTCGGTCGGGCTGTCGTCTGCAAGCACATCTTCGTTCTGCACCTCGGGCACCAGCTTGCCGTTGTCATACGCCCAATAACTGGAGAAGCGCCCCTTGTCGTTGGCGCCGAGCGCGGTCGACCCCTCATAGTTACTGTCTTCCCCATCCAGCTGGTCAGGCTCGAACACCGTATAGACACCGAGCAGATTGGTCGATGAGGCGGCGGCATCGTGCAGTTGCTGATTGATGGCGCTGCGCAGCGCCTCTGACTGGACAAAGTTCTCGGCCCCATTCTTGCGCTGGAACAGTACGCTCTCAGCCAGCAAGCTGGCACGAAAATAGGCTTCATCGAGATAGCTGGTCACCTTGGCCGCCTGCTCCGAGCCCATCGCCTTCATCCAGTTTTCGGCTGACTGCTGCGCCTCGTGCAGGGTGGCTTGTCGCACCTGAGCTTGCATCTTGTTCGCGTTGTAAATCGAGGAGGCAACCAGGGCGGCGGCTGTCACTAACAGACAGCAACCGGTGATCAGGGTAATCCGACCCTGGACAGAAAGAGCACTCATGCCAATATTCCTACGTCATACAGATATGGATAGATTATCGACTTTATAAACAAAAACTTAACTCTCTCACAGCAAATCCAGCGATAGCTGGTTAACTTCACCCTCTTTTGGCAAACCCACCACCAATCCCAGCAGGCGAACTGAACGCCCTTGCGCCCGCAGTAGCCCCTCTTTGAGCAGCGGGGCAAACAAGGCTGGCTGATAGCCACCCTGACTGCGATAGACGGTGGTCTGGTGGAAGTCGGCAAACTTGAGTTTAATCCCCTGGCCCATCACCTGCCCGGCAGGACACGCGAGCTGGAATCGCCGCTCCAGCTCCGGCAACAGTTGTTGCAGTACCGTCAGGCAGGCGGCTTCGTCACAGAGATCGCTCGCCAGCGTGGTCTCCACCCCGATGGTTTTACGGATCCGCTGCGCCTGCACCGGCTGTTCATCCAGCCCCCAGATCCGGGTCGTCAGCATCTCGCCCAGCTTGCCAAAACGACTGCACAGCTCTTGTGCCGACAAGGTTCGCGCATCCTCGCAGGTGTAGAGCCCCTGCGCCTCCAGCCGCTCGGCGGTCTTGCGGCCCACCCCGGGCAGTTTGCCGAGGGGTAACTGGCAGACAAATTCGGCCACCTCGTCGGGGCGAATGACAAACAGACCATCGGGTTTGCGCTGCTCCGAGGCGATCTTGGCGAGAAACTTGTTGGGCGCCACACCGGCCGAAGCGGTCAATCCCAGTTCGGTGACGATGGCTTGCCGGATCTCTTGTGCCATCAGGGTGGCGCTGCCACCACAGCAGCGACTGTGCGTCACGTCGAGATAGGCCTCATCCAGCGACAGCGGTTCAACCTGATCGGTATAGCGCAGGAAAATGGCCCTGAGCTGACGGGAGATATCCTTGTACACCGCCATCCGCCCCGGGATCAGTACCAACGGCGGGCAGAGCTTTTTCGCTAGGGCGCTCGGCATGGCGGAGCGCACCCCGAACCGGCGCGCCACGTAGTTGCAGGTCGAGATGACGCCGCGCCGCTCGGAGGCCCCACCGATGGCGAGCGGCACCTCCCGCAGCGCCGGGTTGTCCCGCATCTCAACCGCGGCAAAAAAGCAGTCCATGTCGATATGGATGATCTTGCGCATACCACTGTATAAATAAACAGACATGGTATCATCTTACCCCAAGGATAACCGCAGCTCTATCTCTCTCATTGGAGCTAGAATCATAGACTCCAAGGAGACCTTTACCACCACAATGACAAGGAGCGTTCGGGATGAAATATCTTTGGCTGGGACTCGGGTTGCTGCCGCTGACCGGCATCGGCAAGAACAACCCGACGGCAGAGTGCCGCTGGCTGTACGACCGGATTGAGATACTGGAACAGGCCATCAAGAAAGGGGACACGCTCGGCACGGAGCAGGAGTTGTCACGCTGGAAAACTGAGTACAACAAAAAACAGTGCTCACAGTACGACTACTGAGCCGGGCAATATGGCGTGACTGACAACGGCAGATAACAAACGGGCCCCGATCAAGATGATCGGGGCCCGTTTTTCAACCCATGGCTAGCTGGATTCAGCAGCAGCGTGCGTTCACGGCAGCACCATAGGGCCAGCGACGGCGGCAGCCACCTCATCCCCGCGCAGCACCCGAACCAGTTCGAGCGCAAACTCGATGGCACTGCCCGGCCCCTGACTGGTGATAAGGCGATGCGCCTCATCCCTTACTACCCGCTCATGTGACAGCTGCGATGTCGGTAGTTGGGACTGAAAACCGGGATGGCAGGTGACGATGGCACCCTCCAGCAGGCCATGATGTTGCAACACCACCACGGGGGCGGCGCAGATGGCAGCGCGCCAGCGACCAAGGAGGGCCTGCTCTTTGAGCAGATCGATGGCCAGCGGGGTATCGCGGATCACTTCACTGCCGGGCAGACCGCCGGGTACCACGATGGCTTCAAAGTCCCGACGGGTCAGCTCGTCGATATGACAATCGGCCACCAGCTGTACCCCCCGCGATGCCTTCACCTGCCGGGATCCGGCGGGGCAGCAAGAAGCCAGCACCACCTCGATGCCGGCACGCACCAGGGTATCGACAATGGCGACCGTCTCTATCTCTTCCGACCCGGGGGCCACCAGCACCAGTACACTCACTCCCGCCTCCTTGCTGCTTGCTCTGCCATGTAAAGGTCAGGCGGCCTGACTCTTCTCTTTGATCGCCTGATAGAGGCCCTGATTGACCGGTACGGCGATGCCATGCCGGGCAGCCTTGGCCAGCAGGAAGCCGGTGATGGCCTCAATCTCGGTCTCTCGTCCCAGCTCCATATCCTGATACATGGAGGAGTAATTGTCAGCGGTCAGTTCCACCACCGTCATCACCCGGCGCTGCAACTCTTCTGCCGTGGTAGTAATGCCTTCGGCGCACATCACATCCGCCACTTCCACGCAGATCTGCTGCAGGGCGTCGGCAAAACGGGGGCCTGCCAGCTCGCCATTTTTCAGCTTGTAGAGGGCCGTCAGGGGATTGATGGCACAGTTGATGGCAAGCTTCTGCCACTGACGTACCAATACCTGCTCATCCCAACCAGCCTGACCCAGCGCCAGCGCCAGCTCATCCGCGAGCGCGGCGTGGGCCTTGGCGGCTTCATTGATCGGACCAAGCCAGGTTTCGCCCTTGCCAGTATGACGGAAGACGAAATGGCCACCCTGCATGGCACCATGGCTGGTGACGCCGGCAATCACCGGGTTGTGCGAGAACATCTCGACCACCTGCTCGGCAATGCCCATCCCGTTGTGCAGCAGCACGATCGGCACACCAGCATCCAGTTTGCTTACCAGTGGTGCCAGTGCGGCAACCACCTGACTGGCCTTGGTCATCACCAGCAGGCGCTTGATCTTGCCAGGTTTGCTGACAAATCCACGCTCGATATTGAGCAGTTGTACCTGCCCCTCCAGCGAGGTGAAATCGAACCCCGGATGGAGCGTGGACTTATGGTGTTCGCGCAACAAGACTCGGGTGGATTGACCGCTCTGGGTCAGCAGGGAGGCAAAAACGCCGCCGAGGGCACCACAACCCAATAGTGACCACTGCGGGATCACAGGTGGCATAACGGGCTGTCGGGAATTTTTTAATCCGCTTGGCATGGTGTGACTCTGTCAGGGTAAGGGTTGCAATCCTCTCAACCTGTTACCGGAGATAAGTGAAGAACTCGCTGGTGGACGCTAACGGGTCCACCCATCCTGTGCGCAGGGGATTCTAGCAGAGCAGCCCCATCAAAATCAGCAAATTTGCCCGTTTTCTGGTAGATTTGCCCCCCGATAACGCAACATGAGGAGCTCCGGCTATGCCGTCATTCGATATTGTCTCTGA
The DNA here is from genome assembly GCF_027705265.1 of Aeromonas sp. QDB11. Taxonomy (NCBI): domain Bacteria; kingdom Pseudomonadati; phylum Pseudomonadota; class Gammaproteobacteria; order Aeromonadales; family Aeromonadaceae; genus Aeromonas; species Aeromonas sp. QDB11. The sequence continues at coordinate 26,891 of NZ_JAPDBM010000016.1, forward strand.
AGTCAAAATGAACGAGGTGTTGAACGCAGTCGACAACGCCAATCGTGAACTGGCCACCCGTTTCGATTTTCGTGGGGTAGAAGCCAGCTTCGAGTTGAACAAGGAAGAGGTAAAACTGGAAGCCGATGCCGATTTCCAGCTCAAGCAGATGGTCGAAATCCTGCGCGCTGCTCTGCTCAAGCGCAACATCGAAAACAGCTCCATGGAGGTGGGTGACTCCGTTCACTCCGGCAAGCGCTTCCACCTGACCGTCAAGTTCAAGCAGGGGATCGAGAAAGAGATCGCCAAGAAGCTGGTCAAGCTGATCAAGGACTCCAAGATCAAGGTACAGGTCGCCATCCAGGGTGATGAAGTGCGTGTCACCGGCAAGAAGCGTGACGATCTGCAAGAGACCATGGCACTGGTCCGTGGCGCCGAACTGGGTCAACCGATGCAGTTCCAGAACTTCCGCGACTGATTTATCCACTCAGCCGTGGCGCACTTGATGACTCGCGCCACGCTATCTAAATCGAGACCATAAAAAAACCGGAGCAGATGCTCCGGTTTTTTGTACCCCAAGTTTGATTAGAACTTGTAGGTAACAGCGAAATAGTGACCGAAACCGGTAGATTTCAGGCCATAGGCACCGTTATCGATACCGTAGATTTCGTTGAAATATTTCAGGCCATAACCCACCGCATAACGGTCGGAATGCCAGTAGATACCATGGAAAGTTGCCAGACCATCGGAGTGAGTAGACTCTTTCATGCCCCAGGTGTAATCCAGATAGCCTTGGTAAGCGACAAAGCTACCATTGGAGAAGGTATAGAAGGGTTTGAACCAGTTCATGGAGAACTGCTGACCATTCCAGCCTTCACCAGCGGCGTTAACTTTCACACCATTATCGTCGATAGAGCCAGACTCGTTAACGTGACGCTTGTACAGGTTCATGCCAACCTTGCCAAACCACGGCACCTGTACGTCAGTACCCAGACCGACCATGGATTCAAACAATCCATGCGGACCACCTACGCTGAACAGAGAAGCAACATAAACTTCCTGCACCGGACCAAAAGAGAGATCCTGACCAGTCAGAGCATCCAGAGATACGCGAGGAGCAAACTTCATGTAGAGGTTGTCACCATCGTGCTTGTCACTGTGTTTGGAGTCGAAAATATCGAAAACGTCGACATAACCATACAGATCAAAGATACCGGAACGACCACCAAACTCCATTTCGAAATAAGTATCGTTATAGCCACCTTCAGCATTGCTGTAAGGCAGTTGGTCAATGGTATGCATTACGTTGAACTGATACCACTTGTAGTCATTCTTGTGGATATCACCGCTGTAATCAGCAGCAAAGGCCGGAGTAGCGGCAGCAGCCAGCAGACCGGCAGCGATCAGAGTCTTGGTAAATTTGGCCATTTTATTGGTCTCTTGTGCGTTAGTTGAGGTTTTCCGTAGCCTGCCCACAAGGAGCGAGAGGAATTCTAATCAAATAAAATCGGGGGAGAAACAACTTCTCGGGAACTTTATCCGGAAGTGTGAATCTAATCACCCCCAATTCTACGCAAACGCTTGCTATTTGTCAGCCGCTGAGAGCAACTCACTCCCCTTTCTGGCTACCAGCACTATCAACAACAACACAGGCAAGCCCAATAAACTGGTTCCGACAAAGAAGGCACTGTAGCCAATCTGCTCCACGACCTGCCCGGAAAAACCGGCCAGCAACTTGGGCAGTAGCAACATTACCGAACTGAACAGCGCGTACTGGGTCGCCGAAAATGCCACATTGGTCAGGCTTGAGAGATAAGTCACGAAGGCGGCGGTGGCAATACCGGCACTGAGGTTATCCAGCGAGATGATCAGAGTCAGCAGCTCCAGGTTGTGACCAACCTGATGGAGCAGGGCAAACAGCAGGTTGGTGCTGGCGGTGAGCAGCGCCCCCAAAAATAGAATGCGCAGCGTGCCAAAGCGCATCACCAGCACGCCCCCCAGCGCAGCGCCGACCAGCGTCATAATGACGCCAAACACCTTGGTGATGGTGGCAACCTCGGTCTTGCTGAACTGCATATCCACATAGAAGCTGTTGGACATCACTCCCATCACCACATCGGCGACCCGATAGCAGGCAATCAACGCCAGGATCAGCAGCGCCGAGCCGCCATAACGGCGGAAGAAGTCGGCAAACGGACACCAGACCGCCTCATAGCCCCAGGCTCCGGCACTCGCCAGCAGCGCAGGCCACCCCTGTTCCACGAGCTGAGCCTTGCGCTCGGCCTGTTGCTTGCCCTGCCCGGCCAGATCGATATCCGGTTCGTGGCAAAACAGGGTGGTGATGACCCCGAGTAACATCAAGCCCGCCATCACCAGATAGGTGACCTGCCAGCCACGATAGTCATAGCCGCTGTTGCTGCCAAACCAGGCCGCCAGCGCCAGCGCACCGGCACCCGCCATGATCATCGCCAGCCGGTAGCCGGTCATGTAGGAGGCCGCCATCGCCGCTTGCAGCCGCTCGGGGGCGGATTCGATGCGATAGGCATCGATAACGATATCCTGCGTGGCCGAGGCAAAGGCCACCAGCAGGGCAAACAGCGCCAGCTGGGCCAGCTCGGTCTTGGGATCGCAGAACGCCATGCCGACCAGCGCAGCGGCGATCAGCAACTGGGAGAACAACATCCAGCTGCGGCGACGTCCCAGCAGTGTGGAGAGCAACGGCAGCGGCATGCGATCCACCAGCGGTGACCACAGCCATTTAAAGCCATAGGCGAGCGCCACCCAGCTCATGTAGCCGATATCGGTCAGGCTGACATCTGCCTCGCGCAACCAGAATGAGAGGGTACCGAACACCAGTAGCAGCGGCAGACCCGATGAAAAACCCATGGCAAAGAGAATAAACACCCGAAATTCGAGATAGACGGCGAGGGACTCTCTCCAGCTTGGTTTGCGGATCATGTTCAACTACCTGACGACGTTGGAAAAGTGCGTCATTTTGGCAGGTTGATGGCAGATAGCCAAGGCGAGCAAAGAGATAGGCCCAAAGAAGCCGTATAGAGAAAAGGCCCATCCCAAGCGGGATGAGCCTTGCATTGTGGCATGACGGGATCGTGGTGACGAACCACGTCCGGCGAGGGTTACTTGCCCGCTTTCTTGTCGACTTTCTTGTCCGCCGGGGTTTCCGCCAGCAACACCACCTTCTTCAGAATGATGGGGCTGGTCGGCACATCGTTGGCACGCAGAATGGAGCTGTAACCGGTCTGTACCTGCGCCAGCTTGTCCAGCACCTCCATCCCCTGCACCACCTGACCAAACACGGTATAACCCGCGGCGCCACCGGCGTTGAGGTTATTGTTGTCGACCAGATTGAAGTAGAACTGGCGGGTGGCGCTGTCGACCGCCTGGGTGCGAGCCATGGCGATGGTGCCACGCTTGTTGGGCAGACCGCCACGCGACTCGTTGACCACCGGCTCATAGGTAGGCAGTTGCTGGAACTGCTGGTTGTAGCCGCCCCCCTGCACCACGAAATCCTGGATCACCCGGTGAAAGATGCTGCCGTCGTAGCTGCCATCAGCCACGTAGCGCAGGAAGTTCTTCACCGTCTGGGGCGCCTGCTTGGAGGCCAGCTCCACCACGATATTGCCGTGGTTGGTCTCCATTCTGACCTTCGGACCCGCGAACGCCAGCGGGGCGATCAGCATGGCCAGCAACCAGAGTTTTTTCATCATCAGACCCCTGCACCGTTCGGTTGACCTTTCAGGTAACCGCGCAGCGCATCATCCGCCATGATCTGCTGCAGCACGCTACCCAGTTGCAGGTTCAGTGTAGACTCCAGATCGGCCATGCTTGGCTCGCTCGGGCTCTCCTTGCTGGAGGACATGTTGAACTGCTTGGTCAGACGGTTGCCCTGGAAATCGGCGATCACCTGCAGGCTGACGCGGGACTTGGTGACATAGGTAAAGGTCTTCTCTTCCACATTGACTGCCGCATTGGAGATCACCAGCGTCAGGTTGGTGGTGCCACTGTTGCCCACTTCCAGCCCCTGGCTACGCAGCCCTTCCGCCAGCCGTTCAGCCATCAGCAGGTTGAGCGGACGCTCACTGTTGACCAGCACCGGCGCCTTCTCTTTATGTTTAATGGAGAAGACGTAGGCAGCCTCACGCTTGTCTACCCCTTCCATGGTGATGCGATTGCCAGAGTAGTATTGCTGGTTGGCGGGGATCACCTGCGGATTGAGTAGCGCCGTCTCCGGCCAATGAGTGGCACACCCGCCCAGCATCAGGGCGGCCAGCAGCAAGAGTGACTTTTTCATCATGGTTTCCTTTGGCTTTAGCGTTTGATGGCTTTCAAAATAACGAATTTGCTGTTCGACGCAACGACTTGTGCGTTGGCAAACAAGCGCTTGAGTTTGTTGTGATAGTCCAGATGACGGTTGCCTACTATCCAGAGTTCACCCCCTTGAGGCAACACCCGGTGCGCATCGCTGAACATCTGCCAGGCGATATGATCGGTGATCGCCTGCAACTGATGGAAGGGGGGATTGCAGAGGATCCGATCCGCCGAGCCGACCGCCACCCCGTCGAGACAGTTATTGACCATAAAGCGGGCGCGCGGCAGTGCATCGGGCAGATTGTGCTCGACGTTGAGCTGTGCCGAGGCGATCGCCATATAGGATTCATCGATAAAGGTCACCTCCACCTCGCTGTCTTTGGCAAGCAGCGACAACCCCAGCACCCCGTTGCCACAGCCCAGATCGATCACCTTGCGGGCGCTATGTATCGGTAAATTGTCCAGCATAAAGCGGGCACCGATATCGAGACTGGTGCGCGAGAAGACGTTGGCGTGGTTGTGGATGAGCATGTCAGTTCCCTCCAGCGGCCACACGGTTGGGAAGGGATTGGCCAGCGCAGGACGTTCTGCCTGCGGCTCGCAGTGAATGAGACGCGCCTTTTTCCAGGCCAGCGAGGTACGGGTCGGCCCCAGATACTTCTCGAACAACTTGAGGGTGGAGGTATGAATATCCTTCGCCTTGCCAGCTGCGATGACGCGGGTTGCCGGTGTCACCACCGCACGCAATGCCAGCAGTTGCTGCTCCAGAAGAGCCTGATATTTGGAAACCTTGATCACCACCAGCGCAGGGGCGTCGGGCAGCGGTGCCAGCGCATCCTGCAAGGTAATCCCGCCTGCATCCAGCCCGTTTTCGGCCAGATTGGCCAGGGTCGCCCGCTCGCTGATGTAGGAGTCGGTGACGCAGCACGGGGAGTGAGGATACAGATAGGCGGCCAGCGCGCCAAAGCCGTCATTCATGATGATGACGGGGCCCGCCTGCTCGAGGGGGAACTCCGCCAGGGTGTTGATCAGATATTCGTCAGCCGCATCCCAGGCTTGCAGCGTCTCCTGACTCTGGCGCGGATAGCGGTAGAGCGTGAGCTGGCAATGGGGAGTGTCGAGAAGGGTTTGCATAGGAAGAGTCCAACCTCGGCTTGATTCGTGTATACAGGCGCCAGGGGCGACGCAAAGTGGCGCTATTCTAGCGAGGAGCAGGAATTTCACCAGTTCGATGCGCAGCAAGGGGGCAACTGACCGGTGATTTCCCCCTTACGGGGGCTTATTCCATCGCACGACTACCGATAGAATGGCCCGACATTCACTCTGGAAGCCGATCCGATGACCATCCAACAACTGATTGAAGCCAAGCTGACCGCCGCCCTCTCCCCCACCGTGCTGGAGGTGATCAACGAGAGCCACATGCACCGTGTGGAACCAGGTTCAGAGAGCCACTTCAAGGTGGTGATCGTCAGCGAGCAATTTACAGGGCAGCGGCTGCTGGCCCGTCATCGTCAGGTCAATGCCGTGCTGGCCGACGAGCTGGCCGGCGCAATTCATGCACTGGCGCTGCATACCTACACGACAAGCGAGTGGCAGGAAAAAGGCCATGCCCCGCGAACCCCGAGCTGCGTTGGCAAACCGTCACTCTCCTGAACCGGGCGGCACCACACCCTTCCCATCGCGCACCCGCTAACAAAAATGAAACAAATTTCCCCCATTGGCCCCGAAAAGACTACATCCAAGGGGGTATTTTTCAGCATCAAGGCTTGTTGTTGACAGTTAAAACAACAACAAATACCCCCATTGAGGTAGTGAAATAAAAAAACCTTTAAAACCACGACTTACAAGGTGTCGGGGGCTTATTCATTGCAGGTTAATTTTGTGATGGCACGGGGATTTTGCCCATTTGGCATGGCAGAAAATGCACCTTAAGTGGTAAACTCAAGCGCTTTTGAGTGAGCTTGCATGTTGAATAATTGTTGAGCCTGACCACCTGGCGCAGCCACAACATCGACTCATTCAACCACCCGTCGTGATGTATTTCTCGGCGCTAACCAACCTCTCCCGTAACGGTAGTGCAATTGAGTATGATTACAATCAAAAGAGGACTGGACATCCCCGTGCTGGGTGCGCCAGAGCAAGTAATCTACGATGGCCCCGCCATCACCCGTGTTGCGACACTGGGCGAGGAGTTTGTGGGGATGCGACCTACTATGTTCGTCAAAGTAGGTGATCGCGTCATCAAAGGTCAGGATCTTTTTGAAGACAAGAAGAATCCGGGCGTTAAATTCACAGCTCCTGCCACCGGTGTGGTTTCAGAAATCAACCGTGGTGCCAAACGTGTTCTCCAGTCCGTGGTCATCGACCTCGACGGTTCCGATGAACAGGTGACATTTGAGCATTTTGCCTCTGCCGAGCTGGCCAAGCTCGAGCGCAGCAAGGTGCAAGAGATCCTGGTCGCATCAGGTCAGTGGACTGCGTTTCGTACCCGTCCGTTCAGCAAAGTCCCCGCGGTAGGCACAGCCCCGCGCGCCATCTTTGTGACCGCAATGGACACCAACCCGCTGGCAGCCGATGCCGAGCTGATCATCAAGGAACAGCCACAGGCCTTCCTCGATGGCCTGGCCGTATTGACCCGCCTGACCGACGGCACCGTCTACGTCTGCAAAGGCGAAGGCAGCCTGCCCCACTCTCCGCTGACCCAGGTCAAGGAAGAGATCTTTGTCGGTCCGCACCCTGCCGGTCTGCCGGGTACCCATATCCACTTCCTGGATCCGGTCAGCAGCACCAAGGTGCAGTGGCACATCAACTATCAGGATGTGATCGCGCTGGGCAAGCTGTTCACCACCGGTGAGATCTGCACCGACAAGGTGATCGCATTGGCTGGCCCGAACGTGCTCAAGCCGCGTCTGTTGCGTACCCGCCTGGGCGCCTGCATCAGCCAGCTCACCAACAACGAGCTGCGTGCCGACGAAAACCGTATCATCTCCGGTTCTATCCTGAGTGGTGCCAAAGCCGAAGGGGGTCACGACTACCTGGGTCGCTACCACAATCAGGTTTGCGTGCTGGGTGAAGGTCGCGAGAAAGAGTTCCTGGGCTGGATCAACCCCAGCGCCAACAAGTTCTCTATCACCCGGACCACCCTCTCTCATCTGATGAAGGGCAAGCTGATCAACTTCACCACCACTACCAACGGTAGTGACCGTTCCATGGTGCCTATCGGCAACTATGAGCGGGTGATGCCACTCGACATCCTGCCTACCCTGCTGCTGCGGGACATGGTCTCCGGCGATAGCGACGGTGCGCAAGCACTGGGCTGCCTGGAGCTGGATGAGGAAGATTTGGCGCTCTGTACCTTTGTCTGCCCCGGCAAGACAGAGTACGGCCCGATCTTGCGTGAGTGCCTGACCAAGATTGAACTGGAAGGTTAAGCGATGAGTTTCAAGCAACTTCTTGAAAATATGGAACACCACTTCGAACCGGGTGGAAAGTACGCCAAGTACTACGCCCTGTTCGAAGCGGCGTACACCCTGTTCTACACCCCGGGTACCGTTACCCGCAACGCCTCCCACGTTCGTGATGCGCTCGATCTGAAGCGCATGATGATCATGGTGTGGCTGGCCGTGTTCCCGGCCATGTTCTGGGGCATGTTCAACGTGGGTAACCAGGCGATTGCCGCCATTGCCCACATGGGCTCGGCTGCTGGTGCCAGCAGCTGGCAATATGCGCTGGCCACCATGCTGGGCGCCTCCCTCGATCCGGCTGTCGCCGGTATCGGCAGCAAGATGCTGATTGGCGCCACCCACTTCTTCCCGATCTACCTGACCGCGTTCCTGGTCGGCGGCTTCTGGGAAGTGCTGTTCGCCATGGTGCGCAAACACGAGATCAACGAAGGCTTCTTCGTAACCTCCATCCTGTTTGCACTGATCGTGCCGCCCGAGCTGCCCCTGTGGCAAGCCGCGCTGGGTATCACCTTCGGTGTGGTGATGGCCAAAGAGGTGTTCGGTGGTACCGGCAAGAACTTCCTGAACCCGGCGCTTGCTGGTCGTGCGTTCCTGTTCTTCGCCTACCCGGGCCAGATCTCCGGTGACGCAGTCTGGGTAGCCGTTGATGGCTTCTCCGGCGCGACTGCCCTGAGCCAGTGGGCCCAAGGCGGCCAGATGTCGCTGATCAACGGTGCAACCGGCCAGGCTATCAGCTGGATGGACGCTTTCCTGGGTAACCTGCCGGGTTCCATCGGTGAAGTCTCTACCCTGATGATCCTGCTGGGTGCCGCCATGATCGTCTACATGCGCATCGCCTCCTGGCGCATCATCGCCGGCGTGATGATCGGTATGATCGCCACCTCCCTGCTGTTCAACGTCATCGGTTCCGATACCAACCCCATGTTCAACATGCCGTGGCACTGGCATCTGGTACTGGGTGGCTTCGCCTTCGGTATGGCCTTCATGGCAACCGACCCTGTCTCCGCCGCCTTTACCAACAAAGGCAAGTGGTGGTATGGCGCCCTGATCGGCGTGATGGTCGTGCTGGTTCGCGTGGTCAACCCTGCGTTCCCGGAAGGCATGATGCTGGCCATTCTGTTTGCGAACCTGTTTGCTCCCCTGTTTGACCACTTCGTCGCTCAGGCAAACATCAAGCGGAGGATTGCACGTGGCGTTTAATAAAGATTCAACCCTCGGCACCGTCAGCGTGGTTACCGGCCTCTGTCTGGCCTGTTCCATCGTGGTATCCGTTGCCGCTGTGGGCCTGCGTTCTACCCAGCAGGAAAACAAGGCGCTCGACAAGCAGAGCAACATTCTCGCCGTAGCCGGTGTGGATGTGAGCGATGTGGCCAAGCGCGACCTGGCCAAACTGTACGGCGAGAAGATCGAAGCCCGTCTGGTGGACCTGACCACAGGTGAATTTGTTGACGGCGATGCCGACAACTTCGACACCAAGCTGGCAGCCAAAGATCCGGCCCGCAGCATCCGTCTTGCCGCCGCTGACGACAAGGCCAGCCTGCGCCAGATCTCCAAACTGGTTCCCGTGTTCTTCGCCAAAGATGCCGAAGGCAAGGTAGACAACATCATTCTGCCCATTTATGGCCAGGGTCTGTGGTCAACCATGTATGCCTTCGTCGCCGTTGCCGCTGATGGCCAGACCATCAAGGGCATCACCTACTACGACCACGGTGAAACTCCGGGTCTGGGTGGCGAGATCGAAAACCCGGCCTGGCAGGCGCTGTTCAAGGACAAGAAACTGTTCGACCAGAATGGCATGCCGGCGCTGCGCGTCATCAAGGGCCATGCCCCGGAAGGTTCCGAGCATGATATCGACGGCCTGTCCGGCGCTACCCTGACCGGTAACGGCGTTCAGCATACCTTCGACTTCTGGATGGGTCCCAAGGGCTTCGGTCCTTTCCTGGCCAAGGTTCGTGCAGGAGAAATCAACAATGGCTGACAAGAGCGAAATGAAGAAGTTGCTGTTGACGCCTGTGCTGGGCAACAACCCCATCGCCTTGCAGGTGCTGGGTGTCTGTTCTGCACTGGCGGTTACCAGCCAGATGAAAACTGCGTTTGTAATGACCCTCGCGGTCATGGCGGTCACCGCCTTCTCAAACCTGTTCATCTCCCTGATCCGCAACCAGATCCCGAACAGCGTCCGGATCATCGTGCAGATGGCGATCATCGCCTCACTGGTTATCGTGGTTGACCAGGTGCTCAAGGCGTACGCCTATGACATCTCCAAGCAACTGTCGGTCTTCGTGGGTCTGATCATCACCAACTGTATCGTGATGGGCCGCGCCGAAGCGTACGCCATGAAGAGTGCCCCGCTGCCCTCCTTCCTGGATGGTATCGGCAACGGTCTGGGCTATGGTGCCATTCTGCTGAGCGTGGCAACCGTGCGTGAACTGCTGGGCTCCGGCACCTGGTTCGGCATCGAGCTGCTGCCGCTGGTGAACAACGGTGGCTGGTATGTCCCGAACGGCCTGCTGCTGCTGCCGCCGAGTGCATTCTTCATCATTGGTCTGATCATTTGGGGCGTGCGCACCAAGGATCCCAAGCAGGTGGAGGCGAAGGATTAAGGTATGGAACACTATCTGAGTCTGTTGATTAAATCGATCTTCATCGAAAACCTGGCACTCTCCTTCTTCCTGGGGATGTGTACCTTCCTGGCGGTGTCCAAGAAGGTAAAGACCTCCATGGGTCTGGGTATTGCCGTTATTGTGGTGCAGACCATTGCGGTTCCTGCCAACAACCTGATCTACAACTACGTGCTTAAAGATGGCGCTCTGGTATCCGGTCTGGATCTGAGCTTCCTGAGTTTCATCACCTTCATCGGTGTGATTGCAGCACTGGTACAGATCCTGGAGATGGCGCTGGACAAGTACTTCCCGGCACTCTACAACGCGCTGGGTATCTTCCTGCCGCTCATCACCGTGAACTGCGCCATCTTCGGTGGCGTCTCCTTCATGGTGCAGCGTGACTACAACTTCATGGAGTCTGTGGTCTACGGTGTGGGTTCAGGGGCAGGCTGGATGCTGGCGATCGTTGCGCTGGCAGGTATCCGCGAGAAGATGAAGTACTCCGATGTTCCGGAAGGCCTGCGCGGTCTCGGCATCACCTTCATCACCGCCGGCCTGATGGCGCTGGGCTTCATGTCCTTCTCTGGTATCTCCTTGTAATCGGCTTTCCTGCAATCAGAAAGGAACGATAGATGGAAATTATTTTGGGTGTGGTCATGTTTACCGTGATCCTGCTGGCACTGGTGGCAGTCATTCTGTTCGCCAAGTCCAAGCTGGTGACCGCGGGCGACGTGACAATCAGCATCAATGGTGACCCGGCCAAGGCTGTGACCAGCCCGGCCGGTGGCAAGCTGCTCGGCGTGCTGGCTGGCAGCGGTATCTTCGTCTCCTCCGCCTGTGGCGGCGGTGGCTCCTGCGGCCAGTGCAAGGTACGGGTGAAATCCGGTGGCGGCGACATTCTGCCGACCGAACTGGATCACATCAGCAAGGGCGAAGCCCGTCATGGCGAGCGTCTGGCCTGTCAGGTTACCGTTCGCTCCGACATGGATATCGAACTGCCGGAAGAGATCTTCGGGGTGAAGAAGTGGGAATGTACTGTTATCTCCAACGATAACAAGGCCACCTTCATCAAGGAGCTCAAGCTGCAGATCCCCGATGGCGAGAGCGTCCCGTTCCGCGCCGGTGGTTATATCCAGATTGAAGCTCCGGCTCACCACGTGCACTACAAGAACTTCGATATTCCCGAGGAGTATCGCGGTGACTGGGATCGCTTCAAGATTTTTGAGCTGGAGTCCAAGGTCGATGAGCCGATCATCCGTGCCTACTCCATGGCCAACTATCCAGAAGAGTTCGGCATCATCATGCTGAACGTGCGTATCGCGACCCCGCCCCCGAGCAACTGGACTGCCCCTCCGGGACAGATGTCCTCCTACATCTTCAGCCTGAAGGCTGGCGACAAGGTGACCATCTCCGGTCCGTTCGGTGAGTTCTTCGCCAAGGACACCGATGCCGAAATGGTATTCATCGGTGGTGGTGCAGGTATGGCGCCGATGCGTTCCCATATCTTCGACCAGCTACGTCGCCTGAAGTCCAAGCGCAAGATGAGCTTCTGGTACGGTGCCCGTTCCAAGCGCGAAATGTTCTATGTCGAAGACTTTGACATGCTCGCTGCCGAGAACGAGAACTTCACCTGGAACGTCGCCCTGTCCGATCCGCAACCGGAAGACAACTGGGACGGCTACACCGGCTTCATCCACAACGTGCTCTACGAGAACTATCTCAAGAACCACGAAGCACCGGAAGATTGCGAGTTCTACATGTGTGGACCTCCGGTGATGAACGCTGCCGTCATCAACATGCTCAAAGATCTGGGCGTTGAAGACGAAAACATCCTGTTGGATGACTTTGGTGGTTAATCCATGCACAGTGTTGTAAAGACCTGGCTAGCCTTCGGGCTAGCCTTTTTCTTGACTGGGTGCGGTCAGGAAACGGTCCAATCCAAACCGGAGATCCACATCACCGGTAGCACCATGGGCACTTACTACTCGATCAAGGTGGCGGACAGCGCCATCAGCGATCCGGCCAAATTACAGGCCGAGGTCGATGTCTTGCTGGAGCGGGTCAACGATCAGATGTCGACCTATCGCCCCGATTCCGAACTGTCGCGCTTTAACCAGCATCGCAGTGCCACGCCGATCGTGGTGTCCCGTGACACCGCGCGGGTCGTCACAGAGGCCATTCACATTGGCCGTGAGAGCCAGGGGGCGCTAGACGTCACCGTCGGCCCCTTGGTCAATCTGTGGGGCTTTGGCCCGGACAAGAAGCCTACCAAGATCCCCTCTGACGAGCTGATCACCCAGACTCGCCAGAAGACCGGCCTGGGCAACCTGCACGTAGTGACCTCGGTGGATGCCGACACCCTGCAAAAGGATATTCCCGACCTCTACGTCGATCTCTCCGCCATCGCCAAGGGCTTTGGTGTGGACAAGGTGGCCGAGTATCTGGAGTCCCTGGGTGCGCGCAACTATCTGGTCGAGATTGGCGGCGAACTGCGGATCAATGGCGTCAACGGCAAGGGTCACCCCTGGCGCGTCGCCATCGAGAAGCCCACCGCAGGCACCGGCACGGTGCAAGAGGTGATCGTTCCCAGTGACAACGGGGTGGCCACCTCCGGCGATTACCGCAACTACTATGAACTGGATGGTCAGCGCTTCTCCCACACCATAGATCCGCGCAGCGGCAAGCCGATCCAGCACCGTCTGGTGTCGGTCACCGTGATCCACCCCTCCTGCATGACCGCAGACGGGTTGGCCACCGTGTTTATGGTGATGGGGACCGAGAAGAGCCTGGCCTATGCCAACGAGCGAGGCCTGGCGATCTTCGTGATCACCAAGACGGACAACGGCTTTGAAGAGGCCTACTCCGATGCCTTCAAGCCCTATCTGGTCAAGAAGTAAGAGGTACAGATGCAGATTTTTCTGATCACCTTCGGGGTATTCATGCTGGTGATAGCCGCCATGGCTATCGGTTACATCTTCCAGAAGAAGACCATCTCCGGCTCCTGTGGCGGTCTGGGTAGCGTTGGCATCGAGAAAGAGTGCGATTGCCCGGAACCCTGCGACAACCGCAAGAAGAAGATGGCCAAGGAAGAGGCCCGTCGCAAGATGCTGGAAGAGAACCGCATCATCTGATGACTCTGATTTTTCGGTAAACAAAAGCGCGCCATCGGCGCGCTTTTTACTGGGCGTTATCTTGCTACTGCGGTCAGGGCTGACGTTCGATATAGAGGATCACCTCCCCCAGATGGATGCCGAACTTGCTGATAGCAGCGCGGTTGATCAGGCGATCCTCATCCAGCAGATACATCCAGTCATCGAAGCTCACCCGCACCACTTCGCCATCCGGCAGCGCCAGATCGAGCTGGTAACGCCAGTTGAGGGCAAACCCTTGGGTTTTACCCACCGCCTCCCCCACCACATCGGAAGCAGTACCGCGCCAGTGACCATCAGCGCCCTTGCTCAGATACCAGGTACGGGTCTGCTGGCGACCATCGTCAAAGTAGAACTGCTCGAACAGCTCCCCCTTACCACTCTGCCAGCGCCCCACCATCTCGACCCGAAAGCGACTGGTCACTTCGCCGCTGCGGTCAGTCACCAGGCCGTGAGCCACCAGCTTGCCGTTGAAGAAACGGGCGAGATCCCAGTTAGGCCCCTGCCCCCGATAGTCATCTAGACTGGCACCACAGCCGCTCAGCAGAAAAACGGGGAGCAGCAGCAACCAGCGGTATGCTCGATAGAAAGACATCAGAAACTCCATGTTCAGGGTTGGCCACGCAGGCGACGGGTCAGGGCGGGATCGCGGCTGTTGTCAGCCAGCCAGATGGCGAGGAAGGCAGCCGAGAATTGCGGATCGGCCAGGGTGCCAAGCGGCTTCTCCTGCCACCAGAAGTGGCCTGCCCCGCCCTTGTCGACATAGAAGGTGAGCTGGTCGCCTGCCTGCACATCGGGCCAGAGTGCAGCGAGCTGGCCGAGCCAGCGCTGACGCTCTGCATCAGAGCCAAGACCGAGCCGCTGCCATTCGGCGGCGGTGGCGCTCAGCAGATCTTCCCGCTCGATGGATCGGGCATAGGTGAGGGTCAGGGCCTGTGGATAGTGACCGGGCTGATAGTGCCCGCTCGCACTGTAGAGGGTGGCATCGTAGAGCTTGAACCAGAGCCAGTTCATCTCCCCCTGCCCGACCGGACGCAGCTGCTGCCAGGGGGCGGCAGAGGCCTGCACCGCGGTGGCAGCAAAGAGCGTAAACGTCAGCAGCAGCGGGTTAATTCCACCCCATATGCCAGTGGTTGGGGTCTTCCAGTTCATGCCAGTCCATCTCCTGTTCCTGCAGGGTGTTGATATCCTGCATCACCACCTGCATCAGCTCCCCTTTCGCGTTCCGCTGGCAGGCAACCACCAGATAGAAGCGATCAGCGAACTCGTGCTGGCTCTCTTTGGTCCATTTGGAAAAAAGCAACGAGTCGGTCGAAAAGGCGTTCATCATGACTCACCCTCCAGCTTGACCATTACCCACAGGAGTACGGGCAACCACCACATCCAGATCACTGCCAGCAGCGCCGTGCTGATCCAGATGTCCCAAGGTAAGTGTACTGCCCCCATGGCGGCCCCCGCCACATAGGAGGAGGCACCGCCAAACACGCCAAACAGCGCCTGCTGCCAGCGGGGCAAGCGCAGCAGCCAGCGCATGCCGTGACCCAGCGTCAGGGCAAAACCGAGCCAGAGCAGTACCAGCCAAAAGGGAAAACCGGACGGGAACTGGAACAAACCGAGCTGCCAGAGCAGCGCATCCAGCAGACAGCCAGCCACCGCGATGGGAAGCAGCCGCCAGTCACGCTGGCGGCTGGGTGAGAAGAGAAAGTGCAACAGCAACATTGCCAGCAGCGGGCCCGGCTGCTGCCACTTCACCGCCAGCAACCAGTAGAGGTTGAATCCCAGCAGGTGAGCCCACTGCCACATGGTCAGTGACCGCTTACTGGCACATCACCCGACCAGCCAGCAGGCCCCGGCTTGGCAGCCTCCAGCTGTACCAGACTGATGCTGCGCTCCCAGAATCCCCCCTCGCAATAAGCGAAGTAGAAGTGCCACAACCGGATGAAATCCTGGCTATAACCGAGCTTGGGCAGCTCGGGCGCCAGTCCCAGAAAACGCTCGCACCAGTGAGCCAGGGTGCGGGCATAGTGATGGCCGTGATCGTGCAATCGCACCAGCTGCATGTCGGTTTCCCGCGCCAGCAACCCCGCCATTTGGGAGACGCTGGGCAGGCAGCCACCGGGGAATATGTAGCGCTGGATGAAATCGACCCCGCGCAGATACTGGGCGTGGCGCTGATCGGCGATGGTGATGGCCTGAATGAGCAGGCGACCACCGGGCTTGAGCAGCCGCGACAGCTGGCGGAAATAGTCGGGCAGGAAGGCGTGCCCTACCGCCTCGATCATCTCGATGGAGACCAGCTTGTCGTAACTGCCCTCCAGCTTGCGGTAGTCCTCCAGCAGCAAGGTGATGCGATCCCCCAGCCCCTCCTGCGCAATCCACTCCTTGGCATAGTCATGCTGGGCTCGGGAGATGGTGGTGGTGGTCACCCGGCAGCCGTAGTGACGGGCCGCATAGACAGCGAGGCCACCCCAGCCGGTGCCAATTTCCAGCAGATGATCGTCAGGCCCCAGTTCCAGCCGCTCGCAGATGGTGCGCAGCTTGGCCTGCTGCCCCTCTTCCAGAGTGGCCTCGGCGCTCGGATAGATGGCGCTCGAGTACTGCATATGGCTGTCGAGAAAACCCTGATAGAGGGTATTGCCGAGATCGTAGTGGGCGGCGATGTTGGAGCGCGAACCGGTCAGGGTGTTGCGATTGAGCCAGTGGCGCACCTTGTTGAAGGGAAAACTGAGCCAGCCCAAGCGCCGCTCGAGGGAGTCGAGCAGGGTCAGGTTGCGAGCCAGCAGCCGCACCAGCGCCACCGGATCCGGGCTGGTCCAGAGCCCCTCCACCCAGGTTTCTCCGGCGGCAATGCTGCCCCCCAGCAACAGGCGGCGATAGAAGGCCGGATCCTGCACCACCAGTTCGGCATGCAGATCGGTGCCCGCGACGCCAAAGCTGTGGCGCTCACCACCATCCCACAGCAGCAGCTGGCCATGTTCGAGGCGACCCAGCAGTTTGAGCAGCAATTGCCTTGCACTTTTATCGATGAATGAGGCTGAGAGGGTAGATTGAGCAAGTTCCATTAGCGGCTCTCCGGATGGGTAAATATCGGTGTTCGTTTGATAAAAAGACGCAGGGCCTGCCAGTAGATCCCGAGCAGCACCTTCATGGTCATCCAGGGCCAGCGGGCCAGCAGAGCCACCAGTCCCTTGCGTGACAAGGGTTCACGCGTGAGCGCCAGGGTTGCGTCAAACAGCTTGGCCTCACCGGATACGGGATGACTCTCGATATGGATCAGTGTCTCCTGCGCGGGCGGCCTGATGCGCCAGTGATAACGCATCGCCAGCCCCATAAACGGGGAGACGTGAAAATCCTTGTCATGGGGCGCCAGCGCCGCCAGATCCAGCAGGTAGTAGTGACGCTCGTTCCAGGGGGTGTTGGAGACCTCTGCCAGCAGATAGCGCGCCTCGCCCTGCCGGTAGCAGAAGTAGAAGTTGACCGGGCTGAAGTAGAACCCCAGACAACGCACATTGCCGAGCAGCAGCACCCGCCCCTCGGGGTCGGCATCACTGCCCAGCTCGCTCACCTTCTGCCACACCGCCTGCTTGAGGCTCCCCTCGCTGCCCTTGAGATAGTCATGGCGGTGAAACGAGAGCAGCCCCGCCCGCTCCACCCCGAACCAGCGCCCCTGATCGAGCTGCGGCAGTTCATCGAGATCCAGCCCCAGCATAAAGAGGCTGTATGAGAAGGCGTGAGCCCGCGGCGCAAAACGGCGGTGGCGCACTGAACCCTGCCAGATCGCGCTGGTGACGCCAGCCAGTTCGTCGGCACGCTCATGTTGAGTGGCCACGATGGCGTCGCTCATAGCTCGGCTCCGAAGCGCCTGGCGACGTCCAGCGCGCTGCGCACCCCATCCTCATGGAAGCCGTTGTACCAGTAGGCACCGCAGAAGTGGGTGTGCTGCTGACCGCAAATCTCCGTGCGACGCTGCTGGGCGGCAATGGAGGCCTGATTGAATACCGGATGGTGGTAGACGAAGCGGCGCAGCACCTTGCTCTCATCCACCTTGCCCTTGGGGTTGAGGCTGACGCAGAAGGGCTCCGGCGAGTTCACCCCCTGCAGGATGTTCATGTTGTAGCTAACCAGCGGCCGCGCCTCGTCGTTGCCATCGAGCTGATAGTTCCAGCTGGCCCATGCCTTGCGGCGGGTGGGCAGGCAGCGGGCATCGGTATGGAGCCAGACATCGTTGGCCTGATAGGGCATGTCGCCGAGGATGGCCTGCTCCCGCTCGCCGGGATCCGCCAGCAGCGCCAGCGCCTGATCGCTGTGGCAGGCGAAGATCACCTCGTCAAACCGCTCCTCACCGTAACTGCTCTGGATCACCACCCCATCCGCGTCCCGCCGTACGCTCTGCACCGGACAGGCGAGGCGGATCTGCGACTGCCAACCCGCGGTAAGGGGGCCGATATATTCCCGCGAGCCACCCGGAATCACGTACCACTGTGGGCGATTGGCCACATCAAGCAGACCGTGGTTGGCAAAAAAGCGCAGAAAGAAGCCAAGGGGGAAGGCGCGCATATCGGCCAGGGTCGATGACCAGATCGCCGCTCCCATCGGCAAGATGTAATGGCGGGCGAAGTAGTCGCTAAACTCCCCCGCCAGCAGAAAGTCCCCCAGGGTCAGCTCGGGGCCCGCGCCCTGATGTTGACCATCGGCCAGCCAGGCCCGCGCCTCCCGGTTGAACCGCAAGATCTCGGCGACGAAGCCATAGAAACGGGGGCTCAGCAGATTGCTGCGCTGGGCAAACAGGGTATCGAGATTGTGGCCGTTATATTCCAGCCCCTCCGGGCTTTTCACCGAGAAGCTCATCTCGGCCGGTTGCCGTTCCATGCCGATCCGCGCCAGCAACTTCAAGAAGTTGGGGTAAGTGCGATCGTTGAAGACGATAAAACCGGTGTCGATGGCATAGCTGCGACCAGCCAGATCCACATCGACGGTGGCGGTGTGACCGCCCAGGGTCGGCGCCGCCTCGAACAGGGTGATGTCATGGAGTTTGTGGAGCAGAAAACCGGCGGTGAGTCCCGAGATCCCTGAACCGACGATGGCGATCTTTTTCTTCATGAATGGCTTCCTTTCGATACGAGTGCGCGGCCAAGGCGCAGCCAGAGCCCCACCGGCAGCGCACCAAGCAGGCGCAGCAACCAGATGAAACGGCGGGGAAAGTGGATCTGGTGACGACTAGCGGTCAGCCCGTCCATAATGGCGCGGGAGGCCTCTTCCACCGTCACCAGACAGGGCATGGGAAAATCATTTTTGGCGGTCAGCGGCGTCTGGACAAAGCCGGGGCGGATCAGGGTCACCCCGATCCCTTTGCCGGCCAAATCCAGGCGCAAGGTATCCGCCAGATAGTCGAGGGCCGCCTTGGAGGCGCCATACGCCTCGGCTCGCGGCAGCGGCAGCCAGCTCACCGACGAGCTGACGATGGCCAGCCGTGATCCCGCCCCTAGCAGTGGCAAGAAGGCAGCCAACGCATGACCGGTGGCGGTCAGATTGGTCTCAATCACCCGGGCAAACAGCTCGCTGTCAAACCCCTCGGCCACGTCCATGTACTCGCAGTTGCCTGCGTTGAGGATCAGCAGATCCAGCGGCGGCAGCGTAGCGGCTATCCCGTTCATTGCGGCCACATCCCGGGCATCGAACTGCAGCGGCGTGACGCCATGAAGCCCCAACTCCTGCAGCCGTTCGCCATCGCGGCCGCAGCCCCACACCTGCCAGCCAGCACGCCGGTAATCTAGCGCCAGTTGACGACCTATACCGGAGGTCGCCCCGGTAATAAGCACCCGGCCGCTCATGCGCCGAGCCTCCCCTTGATAGTGCGCACCACGGGCCCGAGCAGCGGCAACTGCTCGTAGAGCATGGCGCCCAGGTCAAAATAGTCCCGGTGCTGGCACACCTTGCCTGCCTCGTCGAACTCGAGGCGGGTGGCCCCCTCCACCGTCACCGGCTCACCACCGCGCAATCTGGGGTGGGAGAAGGTCATGGTCCAGCCGAGCCAAGCCTGCGGCCCTTGCTGCTGCTGACTGGTGATGACGAAACGGCAGTAGGCGAGGCGCTGATAGAGGGCAGCAAAATAGTCGCCAAGGGCCGCCAACCCCTCGATGCGGTGAGCCGGATCGGTGAAGACCACCTGTTCGGCATAGACCTCGGGCAAGCGGTGCAACTGCTGTTTGTCCAGTTGCTGATAGAGGCCAATAAAGCGGGCCAGCGGCTCGTTCATCCTATTTCTCCAGAGAGCGAAACATCTCGATGGCTCTCACCCGGGCAACGGCGTGATCCACCATGGGTGCCGGATAATCCTGTCGCCCCTTGAGTCGCAGCCAATCGTGGGGCTGATGCACATAAGCGGGGGGAATATCGGCCAGTTCAGTTACCCAGGTACGGATAAACTCCCCTTGTGGATCAAATCGTTGCCCCTGAGTGGTGGGGTTGAAGACTCGAAAATAGGGCGCCGCATCGGCGCCGGTGCCCGCCGCCCACTGCCAGCCGCCATTGTTGGCCGCCAGATCGCCATCAATCAGCTGACTCATGAAGTAGTCCTCCCCGAGCCGCCAGTGGATGTGGAGATCCTTGGTGAGAAAGCTCGCCACGATCATTCGCAGCCGGTTGTGCATCCAGCCGGTGGCGTTGAGACAACGCATCGCCGCATCGACGATGGGGTAGCCGGTACGGCCCTCGCACCAGGCAGCGAAGGCATCCGGGTCCCAGCTCCACGGCAAGGCCGCCGTCTCGGGCTTGAAAGGGCGATTCATGGAGAGGGTCGGGATCAGCACCAGCAGGTGGCGATAAAACTCGCGCCAGACCAGCTCATTGAGCCAGACAAAGCCGGGCTGAGCCTTCGACTGGGGCCGATAGCCGAGCTGTTGCTGGAGCGCCGCCACACACTGACGTGGGCTGATGATGCCCGCCGCCAGATAGGGGGAGAGCACGGACGTGCCCGCGATGGCAGGAAAATCCCGGGTCTCGCCATAGTCGAGCACCGCCTGATCCAGAAAGTCATTCAAACGGCGGCTTGCCTCCGCCTCCCCCACTGGCCAGCGGGGATCAGCCGTCAGCTCGCCGAGCGCCTCATCAACCCACGCCCGTTCGGCCAGCGGCTGCCACGGCAAGGGCTCGCCACGGGGCGCAGGGGCGCGGTGAATGACAAAGCCATCCTCATCGAGGGCCTTGAGCCAGGCACGGCTGAAAGGGGTGAAAACCTTGAACATCTCCCCCGACCCGGTCAGCACCCGCCCCGGCGGCAACACGCAACAGCCGTTAAGCCAGTGACAACTCACCGCCTGCTCTGCCAGCGCGGCGCTGACGGCGTGATCGCGGCGCTGCTCGTCGATCTCGATAGCCTGATTGGCGTAGAGCTGGGTCACCCCCAGCTCTCGGCTTAAATCAGCCAACGCAGCGGGCACCTCGGCAAAGGTCTCCACGCGCAGCAGATGGAGCGGGATGCCGAGCGCCGCCAGCTCACGGCCCAATTCATCCACCTGCGCCAACATAAAGCGCTGACGGATGGGAGCCATTTTGTGCTGCCGCCACTGGGCAGGAGAGATGATAAAGAGCGCGGCGACCGGTTCATCACCGGCGCAGGCATGGCGCAAGGCCGGGTTGTCGGCCAGGCGCAGATCGTTGCGAAACCAGACCAGTTTCATGACTTTTTCCTCCCGCGTCCGCTGGCGCCAGCCGCAGCAGGTGCGTCAGCCATCAGCTCGGCAAGGCTCGCCTGCCAGCCGTGGGCGTTAAGCCACTCATCATCGTAGAGGCGCCCCAGTTCGCCAAACAGGCGCGTACCAGCGGGCCAGTCGGCTGCCAGCTCCTGTTTGCCAAGACCGGCCCCCAGCAGCACCAGCCAGGGAGTGGCCGCACGTCCTTCCAGCAGGCTGGCATGGCGCGGCTCCACCGCCCCCAGCAGTTGCACCTCATAGCCCTGACCGATCAGCTCGTAGGCGGCCCACACCAGATCGAGGGGGCCGACCTGTCCCCAGCTCGCCAGGGTGACCTGCACGCCCTTCTCCTGCTCGATCAGGTGGCGGGCGAAGCGGGTATGGAGCCAGCCCAGCCACACCTGTTGCAGCAGCTCGCCATCGGGCCGCTCGCGCCACAACCCGAGCAGCCGCTCCACCAGCGGTTGCAGTACCCGGCTGCGCACCAGCTCGAACGGGTAGCTTGCCAGCAGGTCATTCAGCTCGGCCTCCGCCTTGCGCTGATTGAAGGCGAGTAACGCCTGACTGAACTGCTCCAGGGTCTGCTGCCAGTGATCACTCACCGGCTCGGAATGGGGTTCGCTCAAGAGCCCCTTCACCTGCCCGATGCTCACCCCCCGCTCCAGCCAGCTCAGGATCTCGCCGATCTGGCGAATATCATGCTCGCTGTAGAGGCGGTGGCCCTTTTCGGTGCGGGCTGGCTGCACCAGCCCGTAGCGGCGCTGCCAGGCGCGCAGGGTCACGGCGTTGACGCCGGTGAGGCGGGAGACCTCGCGAATGGGGTAGATCCCCTCATCAGCCAAAGGAGCAACTTCTTGCGATAAATCAGACATGACAACGTCCATCAAACAGAAGGGTGAAGTGCCCCGGCGCAAGGCCTGCGCCGGGGCAACAGAACAGATTCAGAGCCCGTAGCGCAATTTGAGCGTATCGGGATGAAGGTCGAGATAGACCTGCTCGACCGCACAAAACAGCATTCTCAGAGCCCGTAGCGCAGTTTCAGCGTATCGGGATGGGGATTGAGGTACACCTGCTCGGCGAGATAGGGATTGGGGTACTCGCGCAGGTAGTGGCGGATCAGGGTGAGCGGCACCAGCAAGGGGAAGATGCCGGTGCGGTACTTGTCGATGGTATCGGCAAGCTCCTGCTTCTGGGCCGGGGTCAGCACCCGCTTGAAGTAGCCTTGCAGGTGCATCAGCACATTGGTATGGCTGCGGCGGTTGGCCCGCAGGGTCAACGCCGTCATCAATCCCTTGATGTAGTTGTCGGCCACCTCCTGCAGGTTGGCGGACTTGCCCACGTTGCCGAGCAGCTTGCCGAGCGCCCGGTAGTGGGTGGTGGCGTGGGAGAGCACCAGATACTTGTAGCGGGAGTGGAAGCGGATCAGCGCAGAAGCGGTGATGCCACGAGCACAGAGCTGCTGCCAGTCGTGGTAGGCGAATACACGCAACACGAAGTTCTCGCGCAATATGGGATCGCACAGGCGGCCATCTTCCTCTACCGGCAGCAAGGGATTGGCTTCCATCAGCGCCTTGGCAAACAGGCCGATCCCCTCCTTGGCGCTCCCCTCATTGTTGGCGCCATAGACCTTGACCCGCTCCATGCCGCAGCTGGGGGATTTGGCGCAGAGGATATAACCGGAGATAAAGTCGAGCTGGCGGGCTTTCTGTTCGCTGAAGGCAATCAGCTGTTCGGTGACATCGAAGCTGCCATTGCTCGCCTCGGCGCGGATTTCGCCGTTGCGCTTGACCAGCCGGATGGCGGCGCGGGGCGCCCCGAGGCCAATAGCCATCTCGGGACAGACGGGGTGATAGTCAAAGTGAGCGCCAAGATCCCGTTCGCAGAAGCTGGAGCGCTTATGGCCCCCATCGAAACGCACCTCTTGGCCCAGCAGGCAGGCACTGATACCGACTTTAATCTTGTACATGACATCACCCCTTGTATAAGTCTTGATTCAGTTATAGCAGTTATACAAAGAAATGGAAGTTGTATAACTATTGCGGACTGATACGACACAAGGAGAAGAAAGGGATCACCGCAAAACGAAAAAACCCATGGCGAACGCCATGGGCAAAAATCAAGACACTACGGACTACAGGAAGGGGGATTAGAAGCTGTACTTCACACCCAGGCTGGAGATGGAGCCTTTTTGCAGATCCCAGTTACGATAGGTGTAATCGGCAGTCAGCGCCCAGTTCTGGTTGAGCTTGTAGGCACCGCCCACCTTGAAGTCGTGCATATCGTCGGTCATGTTGGCGTAGCGATAGGCGGTGGAGAGCTCGATATCGCCGATGTCGTAGCGCAGACCCACTTCACCGTACATGCTGCCGTCGCTCTTGCGGGTGACAATATCCCACCCCTTGAGGTCATAGGCCTGCTCGCGCTCCATGGTGTAACCCATCAGACCGGTTTCACCGTAGAGGTTCAGGCCGGTGCTGAGCGGGGTAAACACACCGATACCCAGGCTGCCGATCCCCATGCTGTCATTGCCGTGCTGGGCAGAGGTGCCCTCGGAGAGCAGACGGCCGTAGAAGTTGTTGGCGAACGATTTGGAGAGATCCAGCGTCACACCGCCAAAATCGCGAGTCCCCTCACTGCTGGCATCACGGGGGAACAGAATCTTGTTGTTGCTCAGATAGTCGGATTTGGTGTGTGCCCAGGTCAGGCCGCCCTTGGCGTAGCTGAAGGCATCCTGCGCCATGACGGAAGTAGAGGCAAACCCGGCCAGAACCAGAAGAGAGACAGTTGCTTTTTTCATGATGATAACTCCATGTGATTGGGCCCGTTGCTAGCGAGCTGGTATGGAGTCATTGTGCGGCGAGGTTCCCTGCTTGCCGAGCGGCAAGCTGTTGCAAAACCATGTCAGATGTAAGCAGATATTGCTGGGGGTGTCAGCGGCAACAAGTTGCCGGCCCACACGGTTTGCATGGGCCGGATCCGCGAAAAAATCAGCGGAAGACCACCTCGTCAATTTCGACCCGCACCAGCGGCTGACCGGTCAATCCGGCAGGACGGGGGATCTCGAGGGCCAGCGATGGACGGGCTTGCCCCTTGCGCAGATAGGTCTCCGGCAGGCGGTTCTCGGCGACCCAGAAACGAGCCTCCTGACGGCTCAGCTGCACACCGTCAGCACTGAACAGGGTCACCATGCCACGCACCCCGACCACATTGCGGCTACCGGTATTGCTCACCATAAAGGTCAGCGCCAGCGGGTCAGATCCCTCGATCTTGTCCAGCTTGACCAGCACACCGTCGCGCGCCATCTGGGCGAGCAGTTCCGGATTGGCCTTGGCCTGATCGGTCAGTACCGGGGCAGCGACCGCCACCACGGCCCCCGCGTTCCCCTCGGCAGCCACGCTCTGCACGGGTTCTGCCGGTTTGACCACCAGATACTCCCAGGTGAAGTCATCGTTGAGTTGAACCTGCCGGCCATCGGGCAGCGTCACCTGAGAGAGAGGAGCCGCCTGTGCCAGCACGGGAGTGAGACACAGGGCAAGCAACAGACGGGACAAGGGTTTCATAGGGCGAAGCTCGGTAACGGATGAAAGGGCGACAGTATAAACAGTCCCGTTACCCCTTGCCTATGACAGCACTCACGTTCTTGACCCCCGCTTCTCCCGCAAGCTAGATGGCGAGATCGTGCCGCTCTTTCTGCGCCATATCCAGAGTCACCAGATCGAACTCGGTCCCCTTGAGAGCAGACAAAATATCCGATTGCATATCAAAGGCCTGGGCACGCTGATGCTCGGGCAGACGCACCCGAGCCAGGGTAGTGGAGCAGTCACACAGGGTATGGAAAAAGACCTGCGCCTCGTCCAGCCCCATGTCGGCCAGTATCTGCTCAGCCTGATCCACCATTCGCAGATAGCGCTGCTTGAGCAGCCGTGGATTGGTGAAGCGATTGCTCAGGCAACCGTTGCTCCCCTTGCCCCAGCGGCCGAGCTGACGCTTGTTGAAGCCATAGCGAAAATCGCGGCTCATCACCCCGTTGTCGGCAAAAAACCAGATGGTATTGGCAGGCAGAGAACCAAACTGAGCCAGATAGTCATCCCGCTCCTCCACCGCTGCCGGGATCAGCAAGGGCAGGTGGGCCCACTCGGGACGGCTCTGCACATGCTCACCAATGCGGCGAACCGGGTCGATCAGCCCCTCCATATTTGGCAGGCGATCACAGAAGACGATCTCGTCGCTCTTGACGATCCAGTGCTCGATGCCATAACGCTGGCAATAACGCCGGGCACGAGCCACTTCGCTGCGGCTGCGGGTCGGGTTATCGAGGGTGATGGCGCGGATCTTGACGCCGCTGGCACGGCACAGATCGATGCTGTAGCAGGATTCCAACCGTCCCGAAAAAGAGACAATCAGCTCGTCAAAACTGGCCAGTCGCTCAATCAGCAGCTGTTCCCTGGCTTGAAAAGAGTGATCATATCCCTGATTCAGTACAACAACATTGGCACCCATTAAACAGCTCCGAATGATGAACAGGTGCCATATTGTGCGGGAAACAAGCTGAATAGACCCTTACAGAGTCCGGTTAAAATTAAAACTTGATGATTATTTCCTGTGACTCGGCCGCTAAATCTTCATTTTGGGCGTCATAAATTCGCAATCTGGCCTGACAAACCTGATGGGCCCGCAAGAAACCCTGCGCCTGATCCAGCGAGGTAAAGGTCAGGCGCCCTCCCTCGCTGTCGGTCAGGCAGAGGCACTCCCCTTCCGCCTCGATGCAGAGCTGATAACCGCTGCCATCCTTGCAGGCGATGATCAGGGTCGCCTCGGGATAGTGACTCAACCAGTTGCGAAACCGGCCATGCTCCATAATGCTCCCACAGGGGCATCACCCCTTGCCGGTGGTGGTCAAACAGCCCAGCTCACCCAACTGCTGGCGGCAACTTGCCGCATCGGTAAAGACAATCCCCCTGATACCGAGGGCCTCGGCGGCCGCAATGTTGGCGGGACTGTCATCGATGAAGAGGCACTCTGCCGGTTTCAGATCAAACGACACCAGCAGATAGCGATAGATATCCGGCTCCGGCTTCATCATCCGCACCCGCGCCGAGACCACCTTGCCACTGAAAAAGCGCCAGAAATCCTGATGCTGCTCCAGCCAGTCGATGCTGGCATGGCCCATGTTGGAGAGGGCATACAGGGTGTGCCCCGCCCCGTGCAGCTCGGCTATCAGGGTTAGCATAGCGGGATCTGGCTGCAGGGAGGCGGGCACCGCCTGCAAAATGGCCAGATTCTCTGCCGCAGAGAGGCCGGTGCGCGCTT
Organism: Aeromonas sp. QDB11; assembly: GCF_027705265.1. Classification (NCBI taxonomy): domain Bacteria; kingdom Pseudomonadati; phylum Pseudomonadota; class Gammaproteobacteria; order Aeromonadales; family Aeromonadaceae; genus Aeromonas; species Aeromonas sp. QDB11. The sequence continues at coordinate 53,416 of NZ_JAPDBM010000016.1, forward strand.
GTGCTTCGCGGGCCATGGTGTGCAGCGACATGGTGCCTCTGTCCACCTCCAGCCAGTCCGGGTGGTTAAAGAGCTGTTCCGCCAACTGTTCGGCCCCTTGCGGGCCACGCACCGAACGCACTATGCCCACCGGATCCCAGCTCACCACCACCCGTCCCAGATCGAAAATAATCGCCATCGTCTTTATCTCCTCCACTGCGTTGCTACCGTCAAAACAGCGTCAACAGAACATCCTTCATACGCCATTTTCTTAACCGGATACCCTGCCCCCATCCCCGCCCGTGGGCAAGTTTTACTTGCATCAGACCGGCAAATCCCTTAATGGTTAGGGCGTTACCATCAGGATTTTGACCATGCAGCCAACATTCTTCTTTGCTTTCTCGTTTATCCGGCCCGCTTGAGGGAAGGCCTGTCGTCGTGTGAGCAGAAAGCAAAGACGAATCGAGCCTCCCCTAGCGGAGGCTTTTTTTTGCATTAATATCAATCGATTACTTGGATAGGGAACAATCATGGCAACGCTCGACGAGATCAGACAAGACATCACCCGGTTGGATCAGGAGCTGCTTGCCCTGCTGGCGAAACGCAAGACCCTCAGTATCGAGGTGGCCCGTGCCAAACAGGCCAACCCGCGCCCCATCCGTGACCACCAGCGAGAACAGGAGCTGCTGGTCGCACTGATCCAGAAAGGCCGCGTGCTGGGGCTGGATGCCCAGTACATCACCCGCATCTACCACACCATCATCGAAGACTCTGTACTATCCCAGCAGGCCTATCTGCAGAGCCTGCTCAACCCGGAGCAGCAGGAGCCGATGACCAGCGTCGCCTATCTGGGGCCGCGCGGTTCCTACTCCAGCCTTGCCGCCCGCAAATATCTGGCGCGCTACAAGGATCAGGTGATCGAGGTGAACTGCCAGAACTTCCGTGAAGTGCTGGATGCGGTGGAGTCGGGCCGCGCCGCCTTTGGTGTGTTGCCCATCGAAAACACCAGCTCGGGCTCCATCAACGAAGTCTATGATGTGATGCAGCACACCAGCCTCTCCATCGTCGGCGAGCTTACCTACCCCATCGAGCACTGCATCCTCACCGCCGTGCCGACCGAGCTGAGCCGCATCAAGACCTTCTATGCCCACCCGCAGGTGTTCCAGCAGTGCTCCCACTATCTGAGCAAGCTGGAAGGGGCGCGTCACGAGATCTGTGACTCCTCCTCCAGCGCCATGATGAAGGTGAAGGAGCTGGCCAGCCCGGAGGCCGCCGCCATCGGCAGCGCCGCCGGTGGCGAGCTCTATGGCCTGGACGTGCTGGCCGAGCAGCTCGCCAACCAGAAAGAGAACTACAGCCGCTTTATCGTGGTGGCGCGCAAACCCATCGACGTGGCGCCGCAGATCCCGGCCAAGACCACTCTCATCATGTCCACCTCCCAGAAGCCGGGTTCGCTGGTCGAGGCGCTGCTGGTACTGCGCAGCCACGAGATCAACATGACCAAGCTGGAGTCCCGTCCGGTGCAGGGCAACCCGTGGGAAGAGATGTTCTATCTCGATGTCTCCGCCAACCTGCAGACCCCGGCGATGCAGGCCGCATTGGTGGAGCTGACCAAGATCACCCGCTATATCAAGGTGCTTGGCTGCTACCCGAGTGAGGATGTGAAACCCACCGCAGTGCCGCCGGTACTGATGGGGAGCTAACCAGCCCAGAACGACAAAAGGCGAGCACCCTGCTCGCCTTTTGTTTTGATGCCTGTTTTCAGGTCAGGCAATCAACTCAGAACTGACCCGCCATCAACTGATTGATGTTGTAGAGGGCACGGGTATCGAGCTCCATCTCGGTGGCATAGGTGTTGCCGCGCGGATAGGAGGCCACCACCCGGGCACCGCGCACCACGCCCGCCACCGACACATCCAGCGAGTTGGAGGTCTGGGTCAGATCGCGGTAGCTGCTCTGGCCGCGCACCTGCTGACCATTGAGCTGCTCGGCCAGCTCGCGATAGGCATCCATCTTGGAAGCGCGAATGGCTTGCAGCATCTTCTCCGACTGGGAGGGGCCGGGCTGGATGTCGATCACCGCATACCCCACCGCCTTGAGCACCGGAAAATCATCGGGCTTGCCACCCTGGGTGTAATCCACCACCCGGTTGTAGCTACAGCCGCTGAGCAAGAGTGCCAACAGGCAACCAAACAGGATTTTCATGATTCGCTCCTCACGGGGTCAGGTTGACCAGATGGCCACCCGGTCTGGCCTGACTGTCACGCATCAGATAACCGCGATTGATCGATGCCCGGCCAAACGAGTTGTTGGCACCGAACAGATATTGTTGCGGGATCAGGCTCTGAGCCGTGGTCTCCACCATCTTGGTGCGCATGTCGATAACGCGGGCGTTAACCAGGATCCCCTTGCTGTTGCGACTGAAGGTGCCGACCAGAATGCGGGAGATAGGCAGACGGGAAGAGAGATCCTTGTAGTTGCGGCTCAGCACAAAATCCCCCTGCGGCGTCACCTTGATGCTGCCGGTCAGCTTGAAGTCCACCACCACCTCGCCGCGGCGGTTGAGCTCGTAGATAAAGCTCTCCTCAATCTGCTGCCCCATCCAGTTGGTATCCTGCAGGGTATCGAGATCGACAAAGGAAGCCACTGCGATGGGTTCGGTCAGGGTGGTCAGCGATTTGCGCTCCATCAGCTGATCGGTCATGCGCGCCACCAGCCAGTTGAGCTCCATCCCCTGCGCCGCCTGGCGGGGGTCACCCTGATCCCGATTGATAGGGTCGGAGCCGCACCCGGCCAATGCCAGGGCGAGCGCCAACGCCGTGATGAGTTTGTTCATGGATACCTTTCCTGTATCTGCACCTGACTTATTATCGGACGCGCCGGACAAAGCTTGAGCCGGGAATAAGGCATGATTCTTGCTTTTTAATGGTCATTGTCAGCGCCAGCGTGCGCTGCCACCCGGCAAGTGTTGTGAACCATGTCGGCCAGCGGGCGCCATTTCCTCAAAAATGGCGCGGCTGCCCGCCAACTCAAGGTATCTGTTATGAAATTACCGCTGCTGTTGACCCTGCTGCTGGCCAGCCTGAGCGCCCGCGCCGAGCTTATCGAAGCACAGGGCAGCGCCGCCATTCTGGGGGGCGATGAAGTCTATGCCCGCGAGCAGGCAACCCGCGATGCCCTGCGTCAGGCCCTGCTGGCAAGCGGTGCGGCTGTTTCCAGCGTCCAGCGTCTGGAAAATGGCAGCCTGCGCTCCGAGCAGATCCAGATCCGCTCCGGCGGCGATATTCGCCAGTACCGGCTCAAGCGGGAAGAGGTGCGCAACGGTCGCATGTACATCACCCTGGTGGCCGACATTCAAGCCGAGCGCCAGATCTGCCAGACCCAGCACTTCGCCAAGGATTTGACACTGGTGAGGCTGCGGATGCGCTATCCGGATCAGGCCAGCTACGGCGCCATGGACGACATGCCGGAAAACCTCTCGCGCCGGTTGTTCGAAACCCTCGCCAACGCGCCGCAAGGGGTCGCGGTGCGCCAGTGGCTGGATGAAAACCTGCGCATCGATCCGCTCCATCTGCAACAGGGGGATCGCAGCGCCCTCGAGGAGATCAAGGCACTCAGCCTGCGTACCGACAGCCAATATCTGGTGCTCGGCAGCATCGACGATCTCTCCATCGAGCCGCAGGGCAATAAGCTGACCAGCTGGTATGAGGATCCGGTGCGCAACTTTCGCATGCAGCTCTACCTGTTCGACGGCATCAATGGCAGCCTGATCAACCGCAAGGTTTACGAAGGGCGCGCCACCTGGACCTTTGACAAGCGGGAGCAGGTGGGCAGCAGCAGCGGCCAGTTCTGGCAATCGAGCTACGGCCAGGAGGTCAATTACCAGTTGCAACAAGCCGCTCAGGATCTGGTGGCCCAGCTCACCTGCGCCCCGGTCACCGCCCGGGTAGTCGGCCAGAACGAACGCGGCCCCTACATCAATCTGGGGCGGCGCAACGGCGTCAAGCTCGGCGATCAGTTCCGCATCCAGCACAACGCCGACTTCATCGACCCTTACGGCAAGTCGCGCATGATGCGCAATCCGGCCGACGGCCTGTTCGAGGTGGTGCAGGTATTCGACGATGGCGCCATCATCAGCAGCCAGAACAAATATTCGCCGTTTAACATCCAGAATGGGGATTTGGCAGTATTGGAATAAGAATCAAGGGTTTAAAAGGGAGTTGCTTCTTGTATAATGCCCGCCACACAGCTCCCGTAGCTCAGTAGGATAGAGCGGTCCCCTCCTAAGGGACAGGCCACTGGTTCGACTCCAGTCGGGAGCGCCATATAAAACAAGGGGTTGGCATCATCACGATGCCAACCCCTTGGTCGTTTTTGGCCCCGTACCCCTCTCCGTACCCCTCCAATGCAGTTCATTGCACAACACCATCATGCTGTAACGCCACCTTTAAAAATGAGAATTAAATGGCAAATAGATCCTATTCAATAAACTTTCAAACCTATATCACCCCCATGAGTTAGCAGGCTGAATGTCTGCATTTCACCATTCCTGGAGGATATATGGCTCACCTGATTGACACCATGGCCTACACCGGCCAAACCCCTTGGCACGGCCTTGGTAATGTCTTGCCCCCGCAACAATCTCTCGATATCTGGCTGCAGGCAGCCGGGATGAATTGGACCATTGAGCAGAGTGACGTAATGTTTAACGTCGCCTCCGATGCACTGCATATCCGTCCCTACAGCGATAGCAAGGTGCTGTATCGCTCCGATACCCTCGCCCCCCTATCGGTGGTCTCAAGTCGCTACAACGTGGTACAGCCTCACGAGGTGCTGCACTTCTATCAAGATCTGGTAGAAGCCGGTGGCTTTGAGCTGGAAACAGCAGGCTCGCTTAAAGGCGGCCGCAAGCTGTGGGCTCTGGCTAAAACAGGTCAGGACCTAAAGCTCAAAGGCAATGACTTGGTAAAGTCCTATTTGCTGCTGGCGACCAGCTGCGATGGCACACTCTGCACCACGGCGCAGTTCACCTCGCTGCGGGTGGTCTGCAATAACACCCTGCAGATGGCACTGCGTGGCGCTACCGGCGCCATCAAGGTGCCCCACTCCACTCAGTTCGACGCCGCTGCTGTCAAAGAGTCGCTTGGGCTGGGGCTCTCCCATTGGGATGAGTTCAAAATCCAGACCAAGGCGCTGGCACAGCGGCCCGTAGCCCCCGAAGAGGCGCTGCGCTTTTTCAGCGACTTGCTGGCGCAACCGCTCGATGAGGAGAACATCATTCTCACCAAGCCGGTACAACGGCTGCATGAGCTCTATCAGGGCGCAGGCATGGGCTCAGAACTTGCGAGCTCCCGCAATACCGCCTGGGGGCTGGTCAATGCGGTCACTGAATACGTGGATCACCACCGCCGTGCCCGCAGCCAAGATCACCGGCTCGACTCCGCCTGGTTTGGTCAGGGGGCCCAACTCAAATCCCAAGCCCTGAATCAGGCACTCACTCTGCTGCAGTAATTACGCTTCCCCATTCAAATCGCATAACGACCTCACCCGGACTGGCGCAAGCCAATCCGGGCGTAGCCATTTATGCCGTCAACAAGGAATAGTCATGAAAGCAAAAGCCAAATATGGCCAAGCCCTGCGGCTAGCCTCTACTACCCAGTTAACCCGCGAGCAGTGGCTCGCTATCCGTAAACTCGGCATTGGTTCCTCCGATGCCGCCGTCGCAGTGGGGCTCTCCCCCTACAAATGCCCGCTCAGCCTCTGGCTGGAGAAGACCGGTCGCAAGGAGCCGGAGGATATCTCACACAAGGAAGCCGTGCTGTGGGGCATTGAGCTGGAGCCTGTGTTAGCGCAGGTCTATGCCAAACGCACCGGCTTTCGTGTGCGACGGGTCAATGCTGTGCTGCAACACCCCGAGCAACCCTTCATGCTCGCCAACCTCGATCGGGAGGTAGTCGGCCATCCCGATGGGCCGGGCATTCTGGAGATCAAGACCGCCAGCTATCACAGCGCCCCCCAGTGGGAGGAAGGTGTGCCGGTGGCTTATCAGTGTCAGGTACTGCATCAATTGGCGGTTACCGGCCATGCCTGGGCTGAGGTGGCAGTGCTGATCGGCGGCCAGGATTTTCGGATTTACCGCATCGAGCGCGATGAGGAGAAGATCCAGGATCTCACCGAGCGGGAAGCGCAGTTCTGGCAGATGGTGCAACAAGACCAGCAGCCCGATCCTGACGGCTCCAGCGATGCCGCCAATGCCCTGAGCTGGCTCTTTCCCCGCGATGATGGTCAGACGCTGGATCTCTCGGATTCTCCCGAGTTTAACCAGCTGTTTGGGGAGCTACTGCGCTTACGTCAGCAAAAGGAAGCTGTCGAGCTGCAGGAGTCACAACTCAAACAGCGGCTGCAAGCGACCTTGGGTGAAGCGACAGCCGGGCTGTTTGCCGATGGCAAGATCACCTGGAAGCGCAGCAAAGACCGGCTAGCACCGGATCTCGAAAAGCTCGGTCAGGATCATCCCGACCTGCTCACCCGTTACGTCAAACCGGTGCCCGGCGTGCGCCGTTTCACCATTCAACCCTTGAGGCAAACACCATGATCAAAGGACTGGCGATCACCCCGCCCGTGATCGGGCGGATCTGCATCGGCAAGCTGGTGCAAAAACAGGATAAGTGGGTACCGGAGAAGGACGACAGCTTCACCCTCACCACCCAGATACAGCACAAGGGGGGATGGTTGCTCCATCCCCTGCATCAACACTACTCATCGCAAAAGAGTGGCCAAGGGCAGGAGCAGACCAAGATCCGCGCCATTCCAGTGAGGGTGCTGTTCAACGACAGCGACTTGAATCTGCGGGCGGAATACAGCGCCTTTGACCGGCAAACCGGCAGGCCGCTCTGTGTCGGGAATGGGGAGGTGGCGAGACGTGTGGGGGCGCAAGGCATGGAGGAAGTCAGCTGCCCTGGACCAGAGCGCTGCGCCTTTGCAGGGCAACAGGGCTGCAAGCTGTACGGACGACTGAACCTGTTTGTGGAGGGGCAAGGGGATGAGCTGGGTAGCTTTATCTTCCGCACCACCGGCTACAACTCGGTGCGCACTCTGGCGGCTCGACTGAAGTACCTGGAGGCAGTGAGCGGGGGCCATACCCGCTATCTGCCGCTCACCCTGCGGTTGCGGGCCAAGAGCACCACCCAGTCGTACCGCACACCGGTCTACTACGTGGATTTGACCTTGCGGGAAGAAACCAACCTGACTGAGGCAGTCAGGCAAGCACTGGAGGCCGCCCGGCGTGATCAAGAGGCGGGGCTCGCCATCGACCAGATGGAGCAGGCCGCTCGCGACCTGCTGCGCAATGGCCAATTTGAGGATATCGATGAAGAGGTGCCGATGCTGCTGGAGGAGTTCTATCCCGAAGCCAACAGCGACGAGACGGCGAATGGAAACGCAGGGGCAGAGGCGGCTACCTCGCGTAACGCACCGCAAAGCCAAGCAACCATAGCGTCACAGAGGCCGCAACCAAGAAGGAGCCCACTCACCAATAAATTGGGGAAAGGGAACCCATAACCTCCCCAGTGAATGGTGGATGATCAGCTGGGACGCGCCAACCGCTCCACCAACCGTTCTACCGTTTCCAGCAACAGGGTTCGGTCAGCATCATCGAGCCGAGCCAGTTGCTGGCTCAGCACAATGCCCTGCTCGGTCGGGCGGTTACTGGTCTCGCGCAGGAAATCCGCCAGCTCACAGCCAAACAGTTGAGCGAGCTCCGCCAGCCGCACCACGGTCGGCACCACAATCCCCCGCTCCATCCGGGAGACGGCTTCCATGCCGATATTGAGGTGTTCAGCCACATGCTCTTGCGTGAATCCGGCTTGAGTACGCTTGTGGCTGATCGCCTTGCCAACGCTCTTGGCTAACAGCTCAAGGTTGATATCTGTCATGGGTCCTCCAGTCAACCTCTATGGTTGACCATGGACCCATTGACGATAAGGACTCAAAAGGTAGACTAAAGACTTAATGAGTCCACCAGACAGCAATTGATGCTGATTTGACACGGATGCGAGGCCCTCAGCCAATAAACCATCGTGACTAACTCGCAACAGGTGGGCTCCATAAGACGCTCTTACTACACGACCAAGGACACAAAACATGGAAAGACTGACTTATGAAGATCTGGGTACTGACAAGCTGACCTCACTGATCCGTGCACGAAAATCTTTCGAAGTCGTGGGGCTATCGGGGCGAATGAGCGCCGCTGTGACAAAACTTGAAAACAGCATCGAACCTGCTGGGCTGAAATGCCGGGTCTATACCAAGGGTCGGATCGCCGCAGCAGGGGCCAGCGTCTTTGGCGGTATTACCGGTCTAGCCGGGATCGCATCTGCCGTCACTATCGCGGCACATAATCTCGCCACTTACAATCCAGACTATGAAATCGTTAAGCACTTGGTGGATAACTCACTCAGCGTGCTTTACAAAAAATAACCACGTTAATGGCTCATCTAAATCCTTGAGCCTTTAGGAGTCACAGGGATGAAAAAACTCTTCATTACCTCAACAGCACTGCTGCTGTGCGGCAACGCCTTTGCGTATGGCGAGGCCGGACGCTGGAGCAGTGGCTGGGGTCAGGGCACCAGCGAATACACGGCGGTGGTCAACGAGCAAAACAACCTCTATATCGCCTGTAATGACACCCGCAAGGTCAGCATGACGGCTACCGTGCAGGGCAAGGAGTACGGCTCTTATGCTGGGCAGGCTTTCACCATCATCGTCGATGGCAGCCAATACGATGCGCCCTATGAGACCGAGTCCCGTGTCGGTGAGAACAATTTCTTCGACATGTGGGGCAAGCTGCGCAAGGCCAAGTCGATCAGCATTTTAACGGCTGACGGCAAGCAACTGGCACTGCCAACCAAAGAGGTCGCATCTGTACTGCCCGCCACTAATACCCCTGAGTTTGACTGCTTGATGTGGGACCAATAGCTCACATCCATTCCCATCCAAGAGGAGGCATTTGCCTCCTCTTTTCATTTCTGCCATTCACCCACCTGTGAAGGAGACACACTATGCCCCCCTGCATTCCCCCTGAATGCGAGCCGTTCGATCACCCAGGCTTTTGGCACAAACTCTGGGCCTTTGCCAAACGTGCCGGTCGGCCCTTTATCGAGACCTGCTTGCTGCTCTACTACACCAGCCAGAAGGATGACTTACCGCTCTGGGCCAAACTGCTGATCTACAGTGCGCTGGCCTACTTTATCTCACCGATCGATGCGATCCCGGACGTGTTGCCGATGGGGCTCACCGATGACATCGCGGTGCTAAGTGCGGCACTCGCCAGTATTACCGCCTTTATTGATGAACAGATCCGTGCCCGTGTTGCCAAAAAAATGCGCGAGCTGTTCGGCCAAGATTAACCCCCACAAGGAGTACACCATGACCATTCCCTTTTTCCGGGACGGCTTTGCCATGCCCGTTGCACAAGCATTGCTGGTTCAGCTTAACCAGGAAGTCGCTAAAACCGAGCTCAATCTTGAGCGCTTAACCCAACTGACCTTCAACTTTCGCAATCCCGGCTACAGCGCCGAGCAAGGCGGCGTGCACCCGGTCGAGATCCGCCTGATCCGCGGGCTCGATGGCTGGCTGTTCGATTACGTCACCGACTTCAGCTACCAAGGGCTCGCCCAGGATGCCGAGCTCTGCAAAGAGCTCGATTTCAACTTCCTCGATGGGGAACACACCATGTTGGGCTGGGGACCACTGCGACTGGCCGAAGCGCGGGAGCTGTTCGATATCTGGCAGAGCAACTTCATTGCCTGCTGCCGGTTGGAGTGTTTCAGCGTCACGGTCGCAGGAGATTAGGAGGACACGATGAGCCAAGAATTAGCGCTCTCCCACTACTCACGTCAATGGTTGGGACAAGTTGCCGCCAACGCCAAGATAACCCCTACCCGCAGTAGTCAGCGCTGGCTGCTGCACCTGACACCGGATAGCCCACCAGCCCGCACAGTCACCTTGCAAGTGCGTTGGTCTGGCGTGCAGTGGCAACTGCTCTCCCTCACCAATGCCGAGGACTGGCACACCATGAGCCAGCCCGTGGATGAAATCTGTGTGGACCCTAAGCGTCGCTGTTTCTGGCGCAGCCAGGCAGGAGCCGTCCCACTCTCTGAGCAGCCCCGCGTGCTGGGAAGCTTTATGAGTGACCTGCAGCGTGCCTGCATCCATCACGGCTATCGTGTGGAGAGTGACCCCTTACCCCAAGAGGAGGCACAAGATGCCAAAACAACCGGTAGCCGTTGAACTTGAAGCCATCAATCGTAATGGCGAGACGCAAGTGGTTCGGGGCAGCGCCCTGCCCGTGCACGGCTACGGCGTTTACTTGCGAGCGGTAGAAGCCAGTGGATTGGCGCTGGCTACCTGGATAGCTGACTACGACACTATCGGCCAAGCCTATGAGCTGGCGGAACGGCTGAGCGTTGCGCTCGCTATGCCGCTCACCCTGCAGGTCCCCGGATTGCTGATGCCGGTGAAGCGTGCCCCTACAGCCTGAGCAGGAGCAGAAGCCGCCACCAAGACCAACTGAACTACCCTCAAAGTGAACCAACAACCGCTCTACCTTTAACCCCGACATGCTTCATGCGTGCCGGGGTTTTGTTTATTTGGAGAATTCCACTATGCGTTATCACAAGCTGAAAGCCGGGGAATGCCCCGGCACTTATGTCGTCACTGAACCCGTGACCGAACAAGACCTGCTGCGTATCGCCAACCAGATTGCCCGTAAGCGCTTGGCCAAAGGCACCGCCATTACCAGCACCACCGAGGCCGCCGAGCGGCTGCAAACCCTGCTACAGGACCGGGAGCATGAAGTGTTTGGTGCACTGTTCCTTGACTCCCAACACCGCGTACTGGCTTTTGAGGAACTGTTTCGCGGCACCTTGGACAGCGCCAGCATCTACCCACGGGAAGTAGTCAAGCGGGCCCTGATACTCAACTGCGGGGCCATCATCGCAGTGCACAATCACCCAAGCGGTGACCCTGAACCCAGCCAATCTGACCGGGTCTTTACCCAAGCCCTCAAGGAGGCCTTGGCGCTGGTCGATGTGCGATTGCTCGACCATCTGGTGGTCGGTGCCGAGGGCGTGGTCTCGCTGGCCGAAAGAGGTCAGCTATGACTCTAACCCTAGGTAAGTCACACCTCACCACCCTCGACATCCTCCTCGAGCTGCGCGGCTGGCTTGCAGACAACGTCGAGATGCAGGCCGAGCCTGCCATCGTGGCTCACCTGCCTAACGGCTATCAGCTCACCCAGAGCGATTGTGTCGAGGCCATTGATGCACTGCTCCATCAGCTACGCCCTTAACCGAGCCAAGAAGGGATAAACACCATGCGATTACCCAATCCCTATTCCCTTGAGGAAACCCTCGAGAAGCTACGCCATAGGCTAGCAGCCGCCTGCAACGAGGATGCGCTGACATTGCTGGAGAAGGCCGTCACCAAGGCACATGATGACGAGGCCTATGCCAAGCATTTTGAAGAGACCTTGCTGCAGGGATCCACCATCGAGATCCGCGAGTGTCTCAGCTGCTTTGGTGACTACTTTGAGCGATCCCGAGACACGCCGCCCTATTACCCGCATCACGATGCCGTCAACGGCATTGATGGTGCACTCTACGCCATCCTGTTCGATGCGGCTCTCCCCAGCACAGAGCAGGCGCACGAATAACGCCAGCATTCCCAAACCCGGATCATTAGGTCCAACACCAAGATCCGGATATTCCGATCCCCCCAACAAGGCCACCTCACTACAGGTGGCCTTTTGCATTTCAAGGAGTCATTCCCATGTCTGCTTTCATGATCGATCGCAAGGACTACCTTGCCTTTGCCGTTCAGTTACACCGTTTTTGCAATGCCCCCATGCCACCGCACTACACCCTTGAGCTGCTGCGCTCCCTCTGGTGGAACTCGCCAATGGATGTCACCAGTACCTGGACGTGGCGGGTAGACCGGCTGGTACGGTTGATGATGCTCGCCAACCGGCGGGCAGTCTGGCATCGCTATCAGTTAGGACGCCAGCAAGAGCAGAAGGAACCACGCCAGCACTGCTCGACCAAGCTGGGACAGATTAAACCTGCCCACAGTTACCACCAGGCACCACTCACCGATAGCGAGCTGGTTGCCCTCTACAAATTCACCTGCTGCGCCCTGTACCAATCGAGTGAATGGAGCGGGAGCCCTGAGCAGGCACCTCGGCTTGTGAAGGTACTACAGCAGTTACAGCAAGCGCTGGCGCAAGACGTGCTGACTCGACTGTCACTGTGGGAGCAAGCCACTTGGGGAGAGATGTGATGAACCTTTCCATCACTCTGACAGTGACAAGCTCACCACCGAGCTCAACGGCCCATATAGCCCAGCGTATCGCCGATGACATGGCACACCTGCATCATCGTCTGGGTGATGGGGTCAGTGATGAACTGGGAATCAGCATCAGTTACCTGGTCGAACAGTTTGCGCTGCTGGCAGCGGCCTACCGTTCACCTGCTGAAAGGGAGAATCACCCATGATTGAATTTACCGACAGCTTTAGCCAGGCCGCCGTGGCAGAGGCCATGTGTGCCCATCCAGGGCTTGCCAAGCTCATCAGTCAGCAGTTGATGCTGCCGGGCTTTGCCTATGCCCACGATGTGGAGGGGCGACGTATTGGCGGGCCACTGGTTGCGCCCAACCCGGTGCTGCACAAAACCTCGCTCTTTGTCAGTCCCCGCGATATGCGCGAGTACCTGCCGCGAGAGATTAACTTCGCCCGCTTTCGCTGCGCCTGTAATGCAGTGGGTCAGCCGGTCGGCGAGTGGCAACGGGTAATTGTCGGGGCCTACGTCAACCATGGTAGTAATGACAAGCCGGATTGGAGTAGTCACACCTGAGCCACGGCCACCAGCACACACAAGACCTCTCACAGCCCCTCACGCCGAGGGGCTGTTTGCATTTGAAGGAAACCCCACCATGCACGACCTACGTGATTACAAGACTCTGTCCGCTCGGCAGATCACCACTGCCATCGGTCAGCTCAACCACAACACCGCGCCGAAGATAATGACCCATCTGGCATTACGGGCCAGGCAGCCGCAACCGCTCGGTAATGGCCGTAGCAGAGCCAAGGCCCTCAAGCTGCTGCGCCGGGTCAAGAAGGCTCACCAAGCGGGGCGTATCCAGTTTGAGCTCACCGTGACGGGTTGCCGCATCGACCGGGGGAGCCATCAGGCTGACCGCTATTACTACGACCGCACGCTATTGGCTCAAGGTTGGCAGCAATACGACACCGAGGAAGACGCCTGGTACTTTGGCATCTGGATTAACACCGAGAAGCTGGAGACCTTTACTTACGCCGAGGGGGATACCAGTCATGTAATTGCGCCGAACGTCGAGGCGTTTCGTGCCGAACTGGCGCGGCTCTACCAATACCACCCGCAAGCCCCGGCGTTTATCAGCATCGACCCGGAAGCGGGCGTTGTGACCCACCACTTTGAACGCAAGCCGGAGGTGTGAAATGGCGAAAAACATCACCATCAAGGTGCCCGGCAAACATCCGCAAACCGGCGAGATCACCACCTTCGAGCTCAAGGGTCAGCGCATCGATATCGGCATCGGCGGACAGGCAGTGCCCTTCCTCATTCACGGGAGGGGAATAGGAACGTCCCTCACCCACATCCCGAGTGGCTACCGCATTGCGCTGCTCGGCGGTTGGCTCACTGCTCGTTACGCCATACCTGAAAATAAACCCAGCAGAACGGCCTGCGCCCAGATGGCCATAGACCGACTGGTAGCCCAGTACGGTTCGCTGCATCTGCTGGACCGTCTTAATTGCAAGCCGGTTATCAATCAGCTGTAACCCACAGCCCAGACAACAAGGAGCGATGTAATGACCAACACCATCCCTGCAACACCTGACTCACTGGCAGGCCATTCGGTAATGCAGATGCTGGATGTCGCCATGAGTTCCATCATCGGCGATTACGATGACGCTGACCTGGTACCAGAATGGCAATGGGTCAAGCGTATGGCCTCCCATGAACATGTCGGCGTGAAGGATGACTCCGCCTATGAGTTCACCCTGAACCTGGCCATGGAGCTCGATGCCATCCCGCCAGCACTGCAACCCTTGCTCACTGCTGCCCAGCAGGCCGGTGTGAACTACATCCTGTTTTACAACGGCTAGCCACCGCGACCATCTCATCGCTCATCAACAAACAACATAAAGGGCCAGCCCTCACAGGCTGGCCCCTTGCATCATTGGAGTCACCGAACATGACCCGTCTTATCACCGGACTCGAGGTGCATCGCTATGCCCCCGAGCTCAACAAACTGCACCTGCGAAACCGTCAGACACTACCCGCTCCCGGCATCACCACCATCAAGCAAGCCAAAGCCCGCCTGTTTGCTCGTTGGCAACCTGGGCATCAGGTGACCATCACCGTGAGCCATCCCGACTACATCAATCTTTCTCGGCTCTACCGGGGGCGGCTGACAAACCTGACCGAACTCCCTGAGCACCTGACCAGACTACGCCAGCGCCACAACGTGCCCGGCACCTGCATCGACATTCAACTGAGGTATCGCTAATCATGACCACGACAACCACCCACACCAACAACCAACACCCCGTAGCGCCAGACCACCCCACTCGGATTTTTGCACAGTGGGGTTTGCCCCATACCGTGACGCCACGCTTTGGCGCTCGTCTGATACAGAGTCGCTACCGGCTCGATTTTCTATCCGATCGGGCCAGTCTGATCGGTGAATGGAGTGAGACGCAGATAGCCAAGCTCGACCTGGCTTTCCCGGAGATCATCAAGGCTCTGGAAGCCAAGCTGATAACCGGCGAGCTGGATGCTCAACGTCAGCACTGCATCACTATCCAGCACGGCGGCTTTACCTGCGAAGCCGACACCCTCGGAAGCCATGGCTATGTCTATATCTGTATTTACCCTGCGGCGAGCATGGACGCCAATCCTGACCGCAAGGCGTGACCACACATCCGCTTGTGGTAACATTTTTAAACCTACTCGTCCGTGATAAGTGGGTGGGTCTTGGGGAAGGCCAATTCATGGCCTTCCCTTTTTTTGGTGACGCTGTTTTTTTTGAGGTTGCTCCCAGTGACTTCGATACCAACTGGCCCCAAGCAGGTCGCTGTGACAAGATAAGCCCCTGTTTTATCTCGATCTGGTTGCCCGATGAAAGAAACCCTGCCCAGCTATGAAGCCATGATGCCTGCCGTGCTCAAGGTATTGGCCGATGGTGTCGCCCGCTCTCTACGTGAGGTATTCGAGCGGGTTTGCCAGCACTACGCCTTTACTCCGGAGCAGTTGGCTGACACCTTGCCCAGTGGTCGCCAAACCACGCTGCGCAGCCGGGTTGGCTGGGCCAAGACCTATCTGGTCAAGGCAGGACTCATCGAGCAACCCAAGCGGGGCATTTGCCTTATCACCGAACGGGGTAAGGCGGCGCTAGTCTCGGGACATACTATCGACAACCGCTATCTGGCCCAATTCAACGAGTTCGTGGCGTTTACCCTGGCCTCCAGTGAGAGCGCAGGCAATACGCAACAAGCCATGGCGATCCCGACAGACACGCCAACACCAGAGCAGGCCAGCACCCCTCAAGAGCAGATTGAGCAGGCACTATCTGCCATCAATCGCTCCCTTGCCGATGACCTGCTTGCCGAGATCTTGGGCCTTTCCCCTCGTTTCTTTGAACAGCTGGTGGTCGATCTGATGGTGGCCATGGGCTATGGCGGCAGCCAGCAGGATGCCGCCCGCACCACCCGTTACCAAAGCGATGGCGGCATCGATGGCATCATCAAGGAAGACCGGTTGGGCTCGACTCCATCTACCTGCAGGCAAAGCGCTACACCGACAAAACCGTGGGGCGTCCCGAGATCCAGTCCTTCGCGGGGGCGCTGGATCTGCACAAGGCCCGCAAGGGGGTCTTTATCACCACCTCCAGCTTTAGCCGTGAGGCGCAGGAGTATGTCGGACTGATTGAGAAGCGCATCGTGCTGATCGACGGTGCCCGTCTTGCCGCCCTGATGATCGAATACGGCGTCGGCGTCACTACCCGCCAGACCCTCACCATTAAAACCCTGGATTCAGATTACTTTTTGGAAGAATAAATCGTGGCTAAACCAGCCCTAATACCCCCACCGATTAAATGCCAGCGGCATCTTGTTGAGCTTCTCGCGATGCTCGCGCCAGTTGGGCAGATGGGTATCCATCAGTGTGATAAATCGCTGGTTATGTTTGCGCTCTAACAGGTGAACCAGCTCGTGCACCACAATAAATTCCAGGCATTCGGGGGGCTTCTTGACTAATTCGAGGTTGATCCAGATGCGGGATGTATCTGTTTTGCAGCTCCCCCACATGGTCTTCATCCGTTTGATACCGACAAACGAAGGGGTGACGTTGAGCAAGGCCTGCCACTTGGCCATCAATATCGGCAGCCGCTGGCGTAGCAATTGGCGATACCAGCCCAGTAGCAAGGCTTCTCGCTTCGCGGCGTCATAATGAGCGGGAACCCGCATCCGGATCCACCCCCCTTGTAGCTTGACGCTGTGCGCTCCCTCAACCGGGATCACCTCCAATCGATAGCCCCGTCCCCAAAGGTAGTGCGTCTCGCCGCTGCACATCTGGCGCTCGCTCTGACGTGGCTGCGCCTGAAAGTGGGCCTGTTGCTGCCGGATCCACGGCAAGCGTCTGACCACGGCCATTCTGATGGCCGTCTGTGACAGCGACGCCGGGGCCGAGACGCGCACGCGACCATCAGGGGGCAGCACATTGATGTGCAGGTTCTTGATCCCCTTATGCTGCAACTCCAGCGTGAGCTCACCAATGGTGATCAGGGGCATCAGTGGTACTCCTGCTGCGCTTTCACCAGCTCCATCACCTCGGCAACGGTCACATCGTATCCCTTGGTTTCTTCGGCAATGGCAAACGCGATCTCCCGCTCCTTGAAGCGATCGCCATACCAATCGGCCTTCTTGGTATAACGCACAGCGGTATCAATCCTGGCCACCAGCAGCTCATCCTTGCCCAGATTGTCATAGAGTGCCCGTTTGGCTGCCGTGTCTATGCTCTCTGGGTAGGCGCTCTGGCTATGGCTCTGTGGATATTTCACCTGCTTGGCCAGCTCGCGGACCTTTTCCAGATACTCCTGATAGGAGATGGCCTGCTGGCGGCGCAGATCGATCAGCTCATCGAGCAGCACCGACATCCTCTCGTAGTATTTGGGGTTGACCGGGTTCTCATCGACGATGGTCCGGCGCACGTTGTTTTCAATCGCCTCGGCCATCGACTCCTGATTGTCGCGCATCTCCTTGGGCAACCCATCCAGCGCCTCGGGGCCGCGCTGGATAATGAGCTCCAGCAGCCCCAGCTCCTCAAAGTCCATCAGCGTCTCGCTGGGGTCGGCATCCACCCACAGATCCAGCATCTGGCGCATGCCCGGCTCGAACTGCTTCATATCCACCAGATCACCACTGGCCAGCTTGATCTCATCCCGGACCTTGGCGAAGTGTTCGACCTCCTGCTTGATCGAGGCGGCCTGCGAGGCGCTGTAACCCGCCTCCTCCAGCTCACCCGCCAGATTGGTAAAGGCGCGGATCAACTTGGCCACCAACTGATAGAGGGTCAGCCGCAATGCCTCTTTCTCGCTCAACGTCTCTTCATCGGCTCCCGGCTCACAACAGAAATAATGCTGATAATCGAGTTGCGACTTGGGCGCCTTCACCGGCTCACACAATGCACGGACGGCTTCCAGAGCGTTATCCAGATCCTCTTTGGCCTGCGCCAGTCGATCCTTGAGCAGCCCGGCCACATCCTCCTTGTCATAACCCGCGAAGGCCTCGGCCGTATAGTCGTTGACCGTCTTCTCCAGCGACTTGAACAGGTCTTTGTAATCGATGATGTAGCCGTACTCCTTGTCGTCACCATCCAGCCGATTCACCCGACAGATGGCTTGGAACAGGTTGTGATCAGCCATCTTCTTGTCGATATAGAGGTAGGTGGCAGAGGGGGCATCAAAACCGGTCAGCAGCTTATCCACGACAATGAGCAGCCGCATCTGGCCCGGCTCTTTGATAAAACGCTGCTTGACCAGTTTTTCAAACTCTTCAACCCGCTTAGCCGCCTCATCCTCCGGCTGCTCGAAATAGTCGGCCAGCATCTTGCGATAGATGTTGTACTTGGCCAGCTTCTCCGTCAGCCCCTCGCCCGTCTCCTCGCCCTTGATCTCGCTGGCATTGGGTTGGTAACTGGTGACGATGGCGCACTTGCCAGCAAAACCGGCCTGGCTGAACATCTCGTAACTTTTGCAGGCTTGATAGACGCTGGCGCAGACCAGCATGGCATTGCCACGACCATCGGCCAGCCGGGGCTTGCGCTCGAAGTCGAGCAGAATATCGGCCACTATCTGCTCCAGCCGCGAACGACTGGAGAGCAGCTTCTGCATTGAGGCCCACTTCTGTTTAAGCTGCTGCTTGCCCAGCCGCGAGAGATCCTTGGTCTTGGTATCGAACCACTCATCCACTTTTTTCTGGGATTTGACCCGCTGATCGATATCCCGCGCCTCGTAGCGCAGATCCAGCACCACGCCATCACTCACCGCCTCGTTGAACTTGTAGGTGTGAATGTAGGGGCCAAAGACCTCGATGGACTTTTTTTTGTCCTGCTTCATCAGCGGTGTGCCGGTAAAACCGATAAACAGCGCCTCTGGCAACAGGCTCTTCATAGCCCCATGCAGCTTGCCGGACTGAGTGCGGTGGCACTCATCGACAAACACAAACAGCTGGCCCTTGGGGCTGAAATCCGAGGGCAAGCTGCGGCGCATATCAGCAATAAAATCATCAGAGCTGCCGTCATCTTCGTCATCCGACTCGCCTTCTGGTGTGCGACCGAACTTATGCACTAGGGAGCAGATCAGCCAGGGATTATGGGCATGCAGACGGGTCACCAGATCGGCACCGCTCTTGGTACGCAGGATCTCCTCTTCCACCCCACTGAATACCTTCTCGATCTGCTCATCGAGTTCGGTACGGTCGGTGATGATAAGCACACGGCTGTCGGTCACATTTTCGCGGATCCACTTGGCTAGCCAGACCATGGTCAGGCTCTTGCCGCTGCCTTGGGTGTGCCAGATGATGCCGCCATCCCGGCGGCGGATATAAGCCTTGGCGGCACGGATGCCGAAATACTGGTTATGGCGGCAGGTTTTCTTGGTGCCCGCATCAAACACGATAAAGTCGTGGATCAGCTCCAGAAAGCGCGCCTTACTGCACAACTGCGTCAGATGCTGGTCCAGCAGATTGGCACCCGGCAGATCGACATGGTCGGAATGGATTGGATCGGCTGGCTCTTTCCACTCCAGATAGTATTTCTCGTGGGTTTCGATAGTGCCGTAGCGCACCCCTTGGGTGTCGTTGCCCGCCATCACCAGCTGCATGGTGGTGAAGAAGTTACGGATAAAATCCTTCTTCTGGTTATCCAGGTTCTGGTGGATACCTTCGGAGACAGAGACGGTAGATCGCTTGAGTTCAATGACGCCAAGGGCAATGCCGTTGACATAGAGCACCAGATCCGGCCGTTTCTTATGCTCGCCTTTGACCGCCACCTCTTCGGCAATGGCAAAGTCGTTGGCCTGCGGATTGGCCCAGTCAACAAGCCAGACAGTCTGGTTCTGCTCGCCCGCCCCGACTTTTTCCTTCACGCCATAACGCAGCAGGCGATAGACCTCCTTGTTGGCATCATAGAGGAGGCGCCCTTCGCCCAGGCTCGCCGCCCGATCCAGTTGCCTGAGTACCTTGGGGATCAGCGCCGCGTCCACGCCCCGCCCCACCAGCCAAGCGGTCAGCAGCTCCGGCTCGACATTGCGGTTGTTCTCCCGTGTATGCCAATCCCCCAGATAGCGATAGCCCAGCTCCGCTTGAAATAACTTGATCACGCGGTTCTGGGTTGCCCGCTCCCGTTGGCCAACTGAAATCATGCTCTCTATCCCTGTTATTCTCTCAAGCCGCCGCGACAACCTCGCAGCCACTCTTATTTGTTACACCCACTTCGTTACACCAATCCCTGCTGCAAACGGGTCAAGGCGATCTGCAGGCTGCGATCATCAAACAGCCGCGCCTTGCGATCACCCCACGGGGTTCCCGCTGGCCAGCGGTGCAACCCCTCGCGCAGCGCGCTCAGTGTCGGCGCACAGCCCTCTTCGACCATCAGCCAGTCCACCGTGGCCAATAACTCCATGCCATAGGGCGACTCAAAACCATCGATTAACGCGGTCGTCTGCTCCAGTATCGGTAAAAATGCTTTGGCCTCGGTATTGAGATAAACGGCAAGCTCTTGTTTTTTAGCCTCATTAAACCAGATGACATCAAACGGCTTGCTATCCGGGATGCGCTTGTCGGACTGCAGATAACTGCCGTCCATCGCATTGAGCAGATGGGTCAGATTGTTGGCATAAGGGCCATAACGATGGGCCTTAAACTGCAACTGCAGCGGATCCCCCAGCGGGTTAAGGCCAATGACCCGAGCCAGAAACCAGGCCAGTTTCTGGATCTCCAGCAAGCTGCACTCCATCCCTAAAAACCAGTAGCGACGCACCAGTTCAGCAATCAGGGCCCGGGCCGGAGTCAGCTCCGCCACCCCGCCGCGCTTGGCCACATTTTGGTATTGGCTACTGGGCTCATAGAGCAGGATATCGATATCCAGATCGCCCAGTGCCGTTTCGATCGCCTGTTTGACCTCCGGCCAAGGCAGACCACCGTTGCCAGCCCCCAGTGGTGGAATGGCAATCGAGGAGACCTGCTGCGCCTGTAACCAGGCCCGCAGATCCTGCAAACCGTCCTGGATCCACGCCATCTGTGCCGGATTGCGCCAGTGCTGTTTGGTCGGAAAGTTGACGATCCAGCGCGGCCCTAGCAGCTCACCCGTCTGGGTAATAAACATCTTGCCGGTGACGACGTCACCCTGCTTGCACGCCTCGGCATAGGCACGCATATTGGCCGGGAACCGCTCCTTGAACATCAAGGCGATCCCCTTGCCCATGACACCGACTGTGTTGACGGTATTCACCAGTGCTTCCACCGGAGCATCCAGCAGGTTGCCTGTTGTATATCGAATCATCTGAAATACCACCCATCACGGACATAGACGGGGCGCGCGACCCCGACCCGATTCATGCATTGTTCCACGCGGTTCTTTATCTCTTCGTTGTAACACACCACACCCAGCAATGCCTCGATGGGGCAATGTTGATGGATCAAGGCCTCGGCCTGATAGCGCTCCAGCTTGCTCAAATCGTCCGCATCACGCTTGAAATCACGGCGCTGCAACAGTGGCCAGTCAATCCGCTCCAGATCGCCAAGCTCGGCATAGAAATTGGCCCACTGGTAATAGGCATGGCTATCGGTAAACACAAACGGTAGCCCCAATTCAGGCATGCGATGCAGGCTGGAAACCAGGATCAGGATTTCATCATTTTCACGCCGGGGAACACCGCGCCCCGAGTGAATATTGCTGAGCATGGGAGAAAACGGCGTGAAGTAGAAGGGCACATAGTCATTCAACACGCCGTAAGGCACCAGCGGCACCGGATGGCGCGCGCGCTTGGCAATCAGCTCCGGCAACCCGATATGCACCCAGTGCGGGTTTTGCTGCTGACCATTCCCCGCCCACAGGCCATGGGTCAGGATCCATTCCAGGTTATCCCGATGCACGATCCGGAATATCAGCGCCTTCTGCGGATTCAGGCTCTGGCTATAGTCATAGGCCATGGGTGGCTAGCTCCTGCGATACCCAACGCTTGATAAACACGCCAACGATGACCCCACTCGCTTTTCGTATGCGGGTGGCCGCTGTGCACGCCATCAAGCAACTCACAATAAAAGTTTCTCTTTCTTTTCAGATAGATAAACATCTATCGCGCCAATTAACAACCGCCCCAGTCACGCAACAGTCAAGCAACGGTCAAGCAAATCCGGCCTGGGTGGCTCGGTGGCCAGGCTCGCGGCAGAGGCGGTCATCCGGTTGGGCTGCACTTATGCCCCCGTCTATGCCCCCGCCGCCAGCGGCAGGCGAATTTTGCCGGTCAGCAGTTGCTGCATCATGCCTTGCTTCAGGGCGCGGGCCTTCTCCAGCTTCTGAGTCAACGCCTGCAGCTCGTTATCCATATCGGATAAAATAGTGGCAATGGCGGTTTGTTCTTCTATTTCAGGAAGAACTACTTTAAACGCAGCTAAAGGAGAACGAACTATTTGAGGCTGACCGGAACCAGTGATACAGACCGTAAGGTCTTGGTTCGAAAGCATGTAATAGGTAAAGTTCTTATCCAATTTTTTGTTTTTATCAACATCAACAACCATCGCATTACCTGTAATCCAAGATTTAGCTACAGTGTAATTAACTGTTCCGCAGGTTGAACCGCGACACGTCACTATTACTTGAGGTGCTTCATGATTATATTTCTCATAAAACCCAATTAATCCATTAGCTCCGTATACCGGATAACCTGATTCTTTTAGTTCACTTCCAGAAATTGTTACTGGCTGATATAAACTACAAATATCCCCAGGGTGAGAGCGTGAACATTTTGTTAAATTTCACCCAGTTTTTTGAGACCCGCATTGAGTACCGTTTCCAGATATT